>JAJYVB010000115.1 GCA_021792265.1 Deltaproteobacteria bacterium
GCCCGTCATCTCCCGTGGCCGGGGTGCGCCAACCAGCGCGTCAACCCGACGTTACATTTCAGCGTCTTATACAACAGGAGCCTGATGCCGTATATTGGAAGGCTGGATTTCAGGTAGGCGCATAGCGCATTACGTGGTCTTTTTAACCTTATATGCCCAAGAGTTCCCCCAGAATTAGCGTCCGATGGCTCGCCGTGGCCACGGCCGTTGCTCTTGGCGTCGCAGGATATTTCTACTTTCACGTACGCTCGGTAGAGCCCGTTTACGTCACTGTCCGGCTGGACCGTGGTGACATCATCCGCTCGGTGGTCGCAACCGGGACTGTCAATCCGGTGATCACGGTGCAGGTCGGCACCTACGACTCGGGCCCGATTATTGCCCTGTACGCCGACTTTAATACGCAGGTAAAAGCCGGCCAGTTGATCGCCAAAATCGACCCGCGGCCGTTCCAGGTTAAGGTCGATCAGGACAAGGCTACCCTGGCCAATGCCAAAGCCCAGCTGGCCAAGGACTTGGCCGACATGGCCTACAAAAAGCTCACTTTCGAGCGAGACCAGCGCTTGCTTGAGGCCAACGCCGCCTCCCAGGACACCGTCGACAGCGCGCGCAGCGCCGCGGACCAGGCTGTCGCCCAGGTCGCCCTCGATCGCGCTAACATTCAGCAACAGCAGGCGAACCTTGAAGAGGCCGAGGTCAACCTCGGCTACACCAACATCATCTCTCCCGTGGACGGCGTCGTCGTCTCGCGCAACGTCGACGTCGGCCAGACCGTCGCCGCAAGCTTCCAGACCCCAACGCTATTCGTTATTGCCAAGGACCTCACACAGATGCAGGTCGACACCAATGTGAGCGAGTCCGATATCGGCAACGTACGGACGGGGGACGCCGCGCATTTTAGCGTCGACGCGTTTCCGGAGCGTGAATTCGAAGGCTCGGTTGGCCAGGTGCGGCAAGCACCGATAACCGTCCAGAATGTCGTCACTTACGACGTGGTGGTGAATGTCGCCAACCCGGAGTTTCTGCTCAAGCCCGGGATGACTGCGAACGTGACTATTATCACGGGGCGGCGCAATAACGTGCTGCGGGTACCGATACAGGCGTTCCACTTTTCCCCGGCCAACGCGAGCGGGTTGGCTGTGGCCACTTCCGCCGCCTATCTCAAGCCGCCGCACAGGCGCATCTGGATCGACGACGCCGGCACGCTCAGGCCGGTGTCGATTATCACGGGCCTTAACGATGGCAGCTACGCCGAAGTCCTGAGCGACAGTTTGAAGCCGGGCGACAGGGTTGTGGTCGACGAGGCTCGCCCAGGCGCAAGCGACAACACTTCGTCGCCGACGCCGCTTCGATTCCCGCACTGATGCGGGGGGACACGGGATGGCGCCGGTAATCGAAACCATCGGCATCAACAAGACCTACCGTCTCGGTGAAGTCGAGGTGCAAGCCTTGCGCGGCGTGACACTCCGCGTCGAGCGCGGTGACTTCGTGGCAGTAATGGGCGCCTCCGGCTCGGGCAAGTCCACGCTGATGAATATCATCGGATGCCTCGACCGGCCCACGAGCGGCCACTACCTGCTGGAGGGCATCGACGTCGCCGCGCTTGCGGAAGAGGAGCTGGCGGCCATCCGCAGCCGCCGAATTGGTTTTGTTTTTCAGACCTTCAACCTGCTCGCGCGAACCACAGCACTCGAAAACGTCGAGCTGCCGCTCTTTTACTCGCAATGGGACAGCGCGGGCGAACAGCGCGCCAAGCATTTGTTGGCGGCGCTCGGGCTCGAGGAACGGGAGCGAAACTATCCTAATCAGCTTTCCGGCGGACAGCAGCAACGGGTCGCGATCGCTCGCGCACTCATCAACGAACCCACGATCCTCCTGGCGGACGAACCCACCGGCAATCTCGACTCCAAGAGCTCCGCTGAGATAATGGAGATCATATCCCGGCTAAATCGCGAGCGCGGCCTCACGGTGCTGCTGGTGACGCATGATCCGGACGTTGCCGCTTACGCCGATCGCGTCGTTACCTTCCGCGACGGCGCGATCATCTCGGACCAGACCAGGCGCGAGCGGCTGCCAGGCGCCGAGGCCGTAGCCAGGGCGGAAGGCGAGAAGCTTGCTATACCGCAGCCGGTCCTGGAAGGGGCGGTGCGCATGCGCGGCGCGGCCGAGAAGCAAGGCGCAGGCGCGTGGACTTTCGGAACGATGGCGCTGAACGCGGCGGCGCGGGCCCTGATGCGCAACAAAACGCGCGCCGCGCTTACGATGCTCGGTATCTTTATCGGGGTTGCCGCGGTCATTGCGATGGTTGCGGTGGGCGACGGCGCCCGCTACTCGGTGCAGCAGCAGATAAGGAGCCTGGGAACAAACCTGATCGTGGTGCTGCCCGGCGCGACCACCTCCAGCGGCGTCCATGCCGGCCTCGGCACTACTTCGACCCTGACTGTGGCCGACTCCGACGCCATAGAAAAAGACGTTCCCACGGCCGTTGCGGTGAGTTACAGCGACCGCCAGGTTGCCCAGGTCATTTACGCCAACCAGAACTGGAGCACGAGCATAGCCGGCGTAACGCCGACCTACCTGAAGATCCGCGACTGGCCGGTGGCTGAAGGACGTGCCTTCACTGAGGAAGAGGAGCGCGGCGCGGCACCGGTATGCCTGCTGGGCCAGACAGTGGTGAAAAACCTTTTCGGTGGGGGGCAAAACCCCATTGGAGCGACGGTCAGGGTCAAGAACTTCCCGCTGCGTGTTATCGGAGTGCTCACCGCCAAGGGTCAATCCAACTGGGGCCAGGACCAGGACGACGTTATCGTGATGCCCTTCACCACGGCCGAACGAAAGGTGCTGGGTACTTCGCAGGTGGCCGCAACGGTACCTTCCACAACTATGGGATCGACCAATCCGGTCCTCAATCCCTACGTCAGCGTCCAGACGACAACCGCCCAGAACCCCGTATATCAGGCGAACCTCGCAATTATCAGCCCGTTTGGCGGCCCGCTTAAAATCTCCGGCGTCGTCAACATGATTTTCATCACGGCGCGCAGTGCCAGGGACGTCGACGCGACCATGACGCAGGTCGAGAAGGTGCTGCACCGGCGCCACCACATCGGGCCCGGCCAGGATGACGATTTTACCGTGCGCAGCCTCAACGAAATCGCGCAGGCGTCGGCTAGCGCCAGCCGCGTTATGACCCTGCTCCTGGCGGCCGTCGCCTCGATTTCGCTGCTGGTGGGCGGTATCGGCATCATGAACATCATGCTGGTGTCGGTCACCGAGCGCACTCGCGAGATCGGTATCCGGATCGCCATTGGCGCGCGCCGCCTCCACATCCTGCTCCAATTTCTGGTCGAGTCGGCGTTGCTGAGCGTCATGGGCGGCCTTGCCGGCGCGCTGCTTGGAATAATCTCCTCGAGGGTGCTATCGGCGCTGGCACAGTGGCCGACGCTGGTTTCGCCAACTGCCGTCGTTGGAGGATTTGCCTTTGCCGCTGCCGTGGGTGTTTTTTTCGGATGGTACCCGGCGCGCAAGGCGGCTCGGCTCGATCCGATCGAGGCGCTGCGCTACGAATGAATCAGGCCAGCAGACGCGCCGCAGCGCCTCGGCTGCGTTTTGCCCATTGCGGTGCAAGCCGCGGGCTGACACCGCCTGCTACCGGACTGCGAGCGCTGGGATCCAAGGCGGGGCGGCCGGTCAGATCTCGGCGCTGACGCTAACGTTGACCTTGTAGAAATCGTTGCGGGCACCGGCGCGGCGGCATCGTTGTATAGTGCCGTCGTCAACGGGCCGTCGGCGCACCGGGCGGCGCACCATTCCGTCAATTTCGATGGTCCAACCGGTCGGGTCGATATCAGGTACGCCAAAGTGCGCAAGCAGGAAGACGTCCTCGAGCGGGGTAATACGCCGGGCCAACTGATGCGGCCGCAGCGGAAGCCTTATGGCCAGCCCCTTTCGTCTGATAGGCGGGCGCTTCCCTGACATGCTCATGGTATCTGGCTCTGAGTTTTCGCCGCGGTCCGTTCTTTTGCCCAACGAGCCCTGCTGGTAGCATAACGCCGGTTCCAGCGAATTGATGCTTGACGAGATCGAGCGGTTTTCACAGGTCCTGGTCGCGGCGCTTGGCGCCTCGAGAAACACGGCTTCGTCGTACCGAAGCGACCTGCAGGATTTCGCCCGTTTTCTGCTGGAATACGGCCACGCACGCAGCCGTGCGGGTTCCGGGATCGACCCCGCCCGAATACATGCCGACCACATCCGGGCTTACCTCGCGCATCTCTTGAAGCGGGGGGCGAGCAGGCCGACGGTTCAGCGCCGCCTTTTTTCGATTAAGGCGTTCTTCCGCTATCGCGAACAGGTCGAGGGTGCACCGAATCCCGCCGCGCTTATCGCCGCTCCCAAAGGCGGGCGCAAGCTGCCAGTGGTCGCCAAGGTTCAGGAGGTTGCCAGACTTATCGAAGCTGAGGGGCCCGCGAGTACAGTAGCGCGACTCCGCGACCGGGCGATTATGGAACTGCTGTACTCGACGGGCCTTCGAGTAAGCGAGCTGGTCGGGCTTAACTGGAGAGACCTCGACGACGACGCCGAGGTAGTGCTGGTGCGCTCGGGCAAGGGCAACAAGGACCGCATCGTTCCGGTCGGGGAGCCGGCGATGGCCGCGCTAGAGCAATGGCGCCGGGCGATGCCGGTGGCGTGGGAGATGAACGGCCCCATCTTCACCAATCTTCGTGGCTCCCGGCTAAGCGTCCGCGCGGTAGAGAAGATGGTAGCGTGCCGGGTGCGCCAAACGGAAAGCCGGGTGGCGCTCACGCCGCACAAGCTGCGGCATTGCTTTGCGACCCATCTGCTGGACAACGGCGCCGATCTGCGTTCCATTCAGGAGATGCTCGGTCATTCGAGCCTGAGTACGACGCAGCGCTACACCCACGTGAGCGTTGCCCGCTTGAAAGAGGTTTACCAACGTGCCCATCCGCGAGCCTGACGGCTCCTTATCTGGCCGCGTCGTGCGTTCGACGACCATCCTGTGCGTGCGTCAGGGCGGCAAAGTTGTGATCGCAGGCGACGGGCAGGTGAGCGTTGGCAACACGGTGATGAAGCGCGGCGCGCGCAAGGTTCGCCGGCTTCATGCCGACAACGTACTGGCCGGTTTTGCCGGCTCGACCGCGGACGCCCTTACGCTGTTCGACAAATTCGAAGCCAAGCTTCAGGAGTACGGCGGGCTTTTGCGCCGGGCGGCGGTCGAGCTTGCCCGCGACTGGCGCACCGACCGCGTCCTGCGCCGGCTCGAGGCGATGCTGATCGTCGCCGACCGCGAGAGTTCGCTTTTGATTTCAGGAAGCGGCGACGTTATCGAGCCGGACGACGGCATCCTGGCTATAGGGTCGGGCGGCAACTACGCGCTGGCCGCGGCACGCGCTCTGGTGCGGTTCAATCCGAGCCTGGATGCTCGCGAGATTGCCCTGGGGGCGATGCAGATAGCCGCCGAGATCTGCGTTTACACCAATGATCGGTTTATAATCGAAGAGCTCACCTAGGTGGCGGCCCCGGATTCGGGAGACGGCCTCGCGCAGTGGGCCGGCAAAAAGCTTCAAATGGCAGTACCTCAAGTAATGACGCCCCGCGAGATTGTTTCGGAGCTCGACCGTTACATAGTCGGGCAGCACGAGGCAAAACGGTCGGTGGCAATCGCGCTCCGTAACCGCTGGCGGCGCCAGCAGGTTGCGCCCGAAATGCGCGACGAGATCGTACCCAAGAACATTCTCATGATCGGACCCACGGGAGTGGGTAAGACAGAGATTGCCCGGCGCCTCGCCAGGTTGGCCCAGGCGCCGTTCCTCAAGGTTGAGGCCTCGCGCTACACCGAGGTCGGTTACGTCGGGCGTGACGTCGAATCGATGGTGCGCGACCTCGTCGAAGTGGCCGTGAAGATGGTGCGCGAAGAGGAGCGGGCACGAGTTGCCGTCCGGGCACGCGAGGCAGCCGAGGAGCGCCTGCTTGATATTCTTTACCCAGCCAAGCAGCGGGCGCGTGCGCCGGCCGAGGGTACCGCCAGCGGCGAATCGCACGGTGAAACTCGCGAAAAGGTGCGCAAACTGCTGCGGGGCGGCTACCTCAACGACCGCGAGGTCGAGATCGAGGTGACGGCGCAAACCATGCCGATGGTGGAGGTGTTCACGCCGCAGGGCATGGAAGAGATGGGCATCAACATGAAGGAGCTGCTCGGGCAGATGATGCCCAAGCGCAGCCGGATGCACAAAGTCAAGGTGCCGCAGGCGCTGGATCTTCTCGCCCAGGAGGAGCAGGCCCGGCTGGTTGACATGGAAGCCGTCGCCCGCGATGCGATTCAGCGCGCCGAGCAGTCCGGAATCGTCTTCATCGATGAAATCGACAAGATTGCGGGCCATCACGCGGGCCAGGGGCCCGACGTCTCCCGCGAGGGCGTTCAGCGCGATCTTTTGCCGATAGTCGAAGGGACAACCGTTAACACCAAGTACGGCGCGGTTCGCACGGACCATATCCTGTTCATCGCCTCGGGAGCCTTCCATACCGCCAAGCCCTCCGACCTGATTCCCGAGTTTCAGGGCCGCTTTCCCATCCGCGTCGAACTTAGCGCGCTCGCCCGCGACGACTTCATCCGCATCCTGACCGAGCCCGAAAACGCCCTCACGCGCCAGTACATTGCCTTGATGGAGACCGAGAACGTGAAGCTGCGTTTCACCGACGACGCGGTTGCGGCGGTGGCTGAAATCGCGGCGCGCGTCAACGCGCGGTCGGAGAATATCGGCGCCCGCCGGCTGCACACCGTGCTCGAACGTCTCCTCGAAGAACTGTCGTTTGACGCAACCGAGCTCTCGCAGCGCGAGGTTACGATCGACGCCGACTACGTGCATCAGCGCCTTGATCCTATCGTGAAGGACGAGGATCTCTCGCGCTACATCCTGTGATTGGGCGCCGGCGATGCGAACGCTGCACAGGCAAGGCACGGAATCCGCGGCGGCGTTCCAATGCAACGCCCGGCGCTGGCTTGCGGCGGACGCGGCGATGATTCCTAAGGTGGAACGAAGGAGCCAAACAGTGTTGAAATTGTTGCGATTGAGGTCAGCGAAGGCGGCGGGGATAGGCTACGGGCTCGCCTGGGTTGCGTGGAGCCCGGCGACGTGGGTGGACTTGCTGAGTGGTCTGGTGGGCGTGGTCGCTGTCTCACTCATCGCCGGATGGGCGGAAAGGAGGGGCTGGCTATGAACCCTCCAGCAGGCAAAAACGGTCTCGCGGCGCATTGAGGCGTAGAGCGAGGGACGCTCCCGCGAGGATACGGTGAAGGAGCTGATCGAAAGAGCCGAGGTACTGATTGAAGCGCTGCCCTTTATCCAGCGCTTTCGCGGCGAGACCTTCGTCATCAAGTACGGCGGCCACGCGATGGAATCCGAGGAGCTGCGCTCGGGTTTCGCACAGGACCTGGTGCTCCTGGAACTGGTGGGTATCAACCCGGTAGTCGTGCACGGAGGGGGTCCTCAGATAAACGAGCTTGCCCAGCGCCTGGGCCTCAAGTCGTCCTTCGTGCGCGGGATGCGGGTTACCGACGCGGCGACGATGGAAGCGGTCGAGATGGCCCTCCAGCGGATCAATAAGGAAATCGTCGCGCGCATCTCGCATCACGGCGGCCGCGCCGTTGGCCTCTCGGGCAAGGACGCCGGCTTGCTGCGCGCCCGCAAGATGAAGATGCTCGTGCGCGACCCCGACGGCCATCCCAGCGAGGTCGATATCGGCCTGGTCGGCGAGATAACCGAGGTGAACCCCGAGGTTCTGCGCACCCTCGAGCAGGCCAACTTCATTCCGGTCGTCGCTCCGACCGGCTACGGCCTCGACAACCAAACGTACAACATCAATGCCGACGTTGCGGCAGCGCGGATCGCCGCGGCGCTCAAGGCCCGCAAGCTGATCCTGCTGACTGACGTCGAAGGGGTGAAGGATGCCGCCGGTGAACTGATCTCTACGCTCACCGCTGGCAGAGCCCGGCGCATGATAGACTCAAGTGAGATCGTCGCGGGCATGATCCCCAAGGTCGAATGCTGCATCGAGGCGCTGGCCGCCGGTGTCGCCAAGGCTCACATTTTCGACGGGCGCGTGCGCCACTCGATATTACTTGAGACCTTTACCCGCTCCGGCATCGGCACAGAGGTCGTGGCCGACGCGGAGCAGGGAGCTGCTCGTATCGGGCGTAGCAAGGCGGCGGCGGAACGCTAAGGGCGTCGCCGGGCAGCTCTGCGGCACAGCGCGCCTCCGAGCGGGGTGCGCTTTTGGCTGCGGCGGGACCGCTATCGGGACGGCGGCGTGTCCGGCACAACGGGAAAAACAGGATGAACACTAGAGAAATAGTCGAACTCGCGCACGCCAATCTTGCCAATACTTACGGATGCCTGCCGCTTGCGTTTGCACGCGGCGAAGGTCCCTACCTTTACGACGCGGAAGGCAACCGCTACCTCGACTTTTTCTGCGGCTTGGCCGTAACGAGTCTCGGTCACTCTCATCCGGGCGTTGTGCGCGCGATTCAGGAGCAGGCCGCGCGGCTCACGCACGTTTCCAACGTCTTCCACACCGAACCGATGGCACGGCTGGCGGCTCGCTTATGCTCGTTATTCGGCGACGCGCGGGTGTTCTTCTGCAACTCCGGGGCGGAAGCAAACGAGGCCGCTATCAAGCTTGCGCGCCGCTGGGGCCAGGAGCACGGCGGCGGACGTTTCGAGATTTTGGCAACCGTCAATTCCTTTCACGGGCGCACGCTCGGAACGCTGAGCGCGACCGGTCAGGAGCACTATCGGCAGGGGTTTCAGCCGCTGGTTCCTGGATTTCGCCTGGTGCCCTTCGACGATCCGGGCGCGATGGAGCGGGCGGTGGGTCCCGAGACTGTCGCCATCATGGTCGAACCTATCCAGGGCGAGGGCGGGGTCGTCGTTCCCAAGGCTAATTATTTGGCGCGCCTGGCCGAACTCTGCGAGCGGCGCAACCTGCTCCTGATCGTGGACGAAGTGCAGGTCGGGATGGGTCGGACCGGCCGGCTCTTCGCCCATCAGCACGGTGGTATCCGCCCGCATATCATGACGCTGGCTAAGGCGCTGGGCGGTGGGCTCCCGATCGGCGCGATGCTCGCCCGCAGCGAGATCGCCGCCGCTCTGACGCCGGGAAGCCACGGTTCGACCTTCGGCGGCAACCCGGTCGCATGTGCAGCAGCGCTGGCGGTGCTGGACGCGCTCGAGAAGGACGGCATTATCGAGAACGCCGCTCGCATGGGAACCTATCTCATGGAGCGGCTGACTGGGATTGCGCACGGGATCGACCGGGTTGCGGCAGTACGCGGCAGCGGCATGATAATCGGCGTGGTGCTGAAGGAACCGGCCTCAGGCGTCGTCGAGGCCTGCCTGAAAGAACGGCTCCTGACCAACGCGGCCGGCGGCAACGTCCTGCGCCTGCTGCCGCCGCTGACCCTGGGCCGCGAGCAGGCGGACGAGGGGCTGGCGATAATCGAACGGGCGCTGCGTAATCCCCTGGAAAGGAGAGCCGGGGCTTAGAGTGCCCGGCAGAGTGTTGAGAAACAAGGGATTTCAACGTGGTAGGGAGATTGGTGCTCAACACCCTGCGAAAAAACCGCCTTACGCAGTGCGTCATCCTGAGCGCAGCGAGTCTGCGAGCGGAGTCGAAGGATCCGCGCGGCATTCCTTGGCCGCGCGATTTGGCTGG
>JAJYVB010000116.1 GCA_021792265.1 Deltaproteobacteria bacterium
AGGTGAAGGCCCGCGCCATGATCGTGGAGCTGGAGTCGCCTGGCGGCGAGAAGGTCAAGCAGGTGGGCGTTTCGCTTAAGCTTTCGGCGACGCCCGGCTCGATTCGCTCGCTGGCACCGTCCCTGGGAGAGCATACCGGCGAGATTCTGGAGAGCCTCGGCTACAGCCGCGAGACTATCGAACGATGGCAGTCCCAGGGCGCCATCAAGTGACAAAAACGCAAAAGAATCGAAGCATTTTGGCTGAAGCAGTTTGCATGCTGTGCGGGCTTTTTAGGCTGCTGCTCGCACCTTTCTCGCACACTTGAAGAGCCGCTATTAGGTCAGGTGGCGGCTTCCAGGAGCTTGGGGATCGGGACTTTTTAGCCCGTATAAACGTAAAAGCCGGCAGCCAGATCTACGCGGTTTGGCGTCCCCCGGCGGCGGCGGCATCTTAAGCGGCACCGGTTCGGGCACGGGAGCAGGCCTCGGGAGCGACAGCGGTGGAGCGCGCTCGGTCTTCGCGTGTCTGGCGTCGGTTCCGTCTTTCTTTACTCGCCTAAGTCGGGGCTCGGATCCTTCCAATCCTCGGGAACCTCGATCTTTGCCTCAATTCCCGCGTGCTCCGCCAGCAGATACAGAAGATTGCCCCCATCCAGCAGTTCCAGCGGTTTGCCGTTCTGAAACTCAAACGACGCTGGTCCGAAACCACTCGTCGTCACCAGGATGCCCTTCGACGCACCCTCGTTGTGAACCGTTCCGTAAAGATCCCGCACCGCGCTAACCCCCACCGTGTTCTTGTAGCGCTTGGCCTGAATCACCACCTTGCCGCCGAAGATCGGACGGGGATCGTAGGCGACGCAATCCACGCCACCGTCTCGCGACGGCCTAGTCTGACGGGTTTCCAGCCCCATCTTCGTGAACAGGTTGGTGATTAACGATTCGAACTCGCGCGGATTCAGGCTCATAAGGTTCGTGCGATTGTCCAACCCCGCGAGGATCTCTTCCTCTTGCACGAAGCGGGGGTCAACCATGTTGAACTCTAGAACCGGCTTCACTGGTGCCAGGTCGGTAGGTCTTTTCGAGACCGAGGCATTCAGCCCCTTGAGGCACGTCTCTGCATCTACGCGCGTAAGGTCGAGACCCGAAAATACAGCCCGCGTCGTCCGGAGCGTCACCAGGCAAGGATGAACTCGGTGGCCGGTCGCCTGATCGATCGCATCGACGTGGCCGTTGAAAACGACGCTCTCCACATGACCCGCATAGTCTGCGCTGAGCAAAACCTGGATGCCGCGAAGCGTGGCCTGCGCAATCATCGCCGCGTAAAGCCGTCTTCGCTCGGCGTCGGATCGCTGAATCGTCGTTATCTCCTTCTTTGATCTCACGTACTTGTAGGCAGCAACCTCGGAAATGATCTCGAAACCTGGGAAATCGTACTCGACTACCAGCTGCCTCGACTCCGGCACGAATGCGATCTTGAACGACCGAGGCCACCCGTCCGGATTAGACTGACTCGACAGCACTGCTTCGCAGTATTGCCGCACTGCCTCTCGCTTTCCCGCCTCGTAGTCCGCCCTAAGAGCATCGAGTTCAGCGTTCTGGCGCGCATTTTCCTCTTCAAGTTTTCGGACTTTCTCTTCGTGTTCCTTTCTCGCCGCCTGCAACGCAGCTTGTCGCAATCTCTCGCGTTCTCCATGTGCTGCCGCGTCGGCGTCAAACCTAATGCGGGCTTCTCTCGTGGCGAGATCGTGGCGAGCTTTCATACCTGGAATCAGACGGGCAAAGAAGCCCGGTCGTCGCGGCCTGTACTTTTCGGCCCTTGGCGGCTCCTCGGCTTGGCCCAAGGGCCCGGGATCGAACTCCAGCCTCTTGACCGGCTTCTTCAGCCCTTCGAACTGAAGCCGATGATCGCGGCCCACCGCATCGTTCAGAAGGTTTGAGACTTGCCTCATCGCTTCGGCCAATTCCTGATTCCGCGCCTCAGCTTCCTCTTCGCGGTGCTCGTGAAAAAGACGCAGGCGCTCTTTCTCATTCGCGAGCCGCTCGCGCTCGCGCTGTCGTTGTAACCGCTCGATTTCTCGTTCGGCCCGCGCTCTCGCGCGGGCGGCCTGCTCGGCGGCGCCTTGCATCGCCGCTTTAGAACTGAGGAACCCTCTTTTGCGACTCACCGCCGGTTGTTCCTTCTCAAAACTTGATCTGCCAGAGACGTTTGTCAGATTCGGGCGGAATTCGCTAGACGGAGTGCTGCGATCGCTTGGCTGCGAAAACGCGCTGCTGCAGAGCTTCGCGGCCTGAGCCGAAAGATGAGCATGGGCAACCGGCTGTGGGGGCGCGCTGCCCGTTCACGGTGAGTCGTTGATGGTCGGAATCGGGATGGCGCGGCGCAGTCAACCGTCGCGGGACACATGGTGCCGAGGTCCCGACGACCACCATCGCAGAGCTGGAAGACCTTCCTACGCAATCTCTTAGGAATGCCACTTGATGTCGTTCGGGCTTACGCGGAACTGGCGCACGATTTGCTCATCCCCTACCCGGTAGAGCTCCGCCGAGGGTGACCATAGCGCGCGGACCTTCCAATCAGGGGGTCGTCGACCGCTGTCGAAAACGCCAAGGAGACAGTAGCGCTCCTTGCTTAAGGCGGCCCTGCACAACTCGTTTTCGCTTATAATGATCTGGCCATCGGTCGCCGAGAATGTCTTAACCTCGACTTCGATTTCGCGCGCTCCGTCAGTACACAGGAAGTCGAAGCCGTCGCCCGAGTTCCTGCGGTCCTCCCTGTAGTTCAGACCGAAAATACCCTTCGATGACTTGAGCCTGCGCAGCACCTCTTCCTCCCCCTTCACCCCGCGCTCCAACTGGCCGGCCGTAGGTGGATGTCCCTTCCTGGGGGTGCCCCTATTTTTAGCCGAGTGGTGTGCGCTACTAGACCCCGACAGTGACCCACCGTATAACCGGGTCACGCTCCCTACCAATGCCTTGTTCTGCGTGGAGTTGACGGGGACTATGCAGTTTCGCAGTGGCCCTAAGAGAGTCCGTATCTTTGCGGCGACAGTCCCTTCGTATGACACTGCTCTTATCGTGAACGGGTCTACCCGGACAAGATGCCGCCGGTCGTCTCCTAGCGGGTGGCGTCTACGACGTGTTGCCCCGTCCCAGCCGTAACAGTTCGAGCTCAAGGTTTCGTTTTTGGAAATCGCGCGCACCAGGACGAGTCCGCGTCGTCCTGTTTGGGCGAGGTTGGGCACCAGTAGGAGAGCACCCCTCCGAATCTCGCGCATGTGTGACAACAAAGTGTGACGCCGCGCGGCCGCGCGAACGGTGCGGGCCCTGGGCTCCCAACCAGCATGTTCTGCGGCTTGTCTGAAGTTTTGAACCCACCGATCTCTTGCAATCGCTTCGTGCCTCGCGTCTACAAGACTCATTCCGGGAATTCCCCAACCCTGACGCAATCTACCCTGTTGAAGTTCTTGCCAGAGGAAGGCCCTGCCTTCCTCCGGCAGCCGTTCGTCGAATTTTGTGCTTTCGACCCTGAAGACGTAGAGCATCTGCGGTAGCTCCGCACCCTCAGAATCGCTTTCCGAGTGTGAGCTTTTCATGGGACTGCGCCCCGCCTCGCAGGGATGAAAATCGAACGAAGTTCGACTTCTGCATTTTCAGAGCGGTAGCATGATTGGACCGGCGTGAAAACGCAAACTAGCAATAAGGGGGACGGGGCACGGACCGTGGCTCGCACAAAACTCGCACACTTCGCGTAAAAATTCGTACACTGACAGTGAAAAGCTCAATAAATTCAAGGGCTTTTCAGTGACCCGCATTTGAGAACATCGAACGGCGGCGAGCCCAGGGCGCCGTCAGGTGAAGCGGTCGCCGCTTGCACGATGTTGTAGACTAGCCTGGAGCCGTTTAGCCTTTAGCCATGTCCGAGCCATCTAGCCATCAGCTCGTTTTCATGCGCGGCGCCTTCAGTCAGTTGCTCATCGAGCGTGCCGAAGGTGCATACCTCTACTCCAGCGACGGCCGCCGGATACTCGACGCAGGGGCGGGCGCCGTAGTGGTCAATATAGGGCAGGGGCGGGCGGAACTGGCCGAGCTGGCTGCCGAAGTGATGGGCCGCCTGAACTACGTGGTTCCCATTTGGGGCTCGCCGGAGCGGCTTCGCCTTATCGAGCGGCTGTCTGGATGGACGCCGCCGGGACTAAGCCGCTTCTTCTTCACGAGCGGCGGCTCAGAGGCTATCGAGGCTGCGCTCAAATTCGCCATCATGTACCAC
Organism: Deltaproteobacteria bacterium; assembly: GCA_021792265.1. Lineage (GTDB taxonomy): Bacteria > Desulfobacterota > Binatia > Binatales > Binataceae > JAJYVB01. Next base: position 4,249 of record JAJYVB010000116.1, read on the forward strand.
AAGCTTCAGGGACGCCCGGCCAAGCGTAAGATCGTATCGCGTCACCTGTCTTACCACGGCAATACCTTGGGTGCGCTCAGCGCCGCGAGCAATCGCCGGCGTGCTGACTACGAGCACGTGCTAATCGACTGGCCCAAGATTCCACCCTCGTATTGTTACCGATGCCCATGGGGCAAGCGCTATCCCGGATGCGATATTGACTGCGCGCAGGCGCTGGAGGAGACGGTGCGCTGCCACGGAGCGGACGCGATCGCGGCGTTCATGGCCGAGCCGATGGTGGGCTCAAGCGGCGGCGTCATCCCGCCAGTTGCCGAGTACTGGCCGCGCATCGCCGAGATTTGCCGCCGCAACGACATACTGCTCATCGCTGACGAAGTGATGACAGGGTTTGGACGGACCGGCAGTCGCTTCGCGGTCGACCACTGGAACGTCAGGCCCGACATTTTGGTGGGGGGCAAAGGCCTTACCGGCGGTTACCTCCCGATGGGCATGATCGCGGTTGATGAGCGGCTGGTCGATCAGTGCGAAGCTGCGGGCGGCGACTTCATGTTCTACACCTACAGCTCGCATCCCCTGGCCTGCGCAATTTCCGAGCGTGTGCTGGCGATCATGGAACGGGAGCGGCTGGTCGAGCGTTCTGCCGAGATGGGTGCGCGATTGGGCGCGCGGCTCAAGGAGCAGCTCTCGGGACATCCGCTGGTCGGCGACATCCGGGGCACCGCGATGTTCTGGGGTGTAGAGGTGGTTGCGGAACGCAATTCGGGGCGCCCCTTTGACCGTGAGATTGGTATGACGCGCCGGATAGTCGATGCGGCGCTGCGCCGCGGCCTGTTCGTTTACCCGGCAACCGGGATGGCTCGAGAGTGGGGCGGGGGCGACGCCGTGATGATTACGCCGCCGTTGGTCATCGGACAAGACGAGATCGAGTTTATCGCCAATGTCTTGGGCGAGGCGCTCGACGAGGCGCAGGCGAGCCTCTAGCACCCCCAGGCGCTCAGGTACAGCCACGGCGAGGCGGAGGCGGCGCGACCCGCGGCTGCGCAGGCGATTGTATTAGGGCCGCTTCCCAAAGCGGGCTTTGGTTGCAGCCAATCGTGAAGGCAACCTCCTGTCCGGCGCGCTACACTTGTTTCGAGACGATAGAGCCGCGTATCAGCGCACGTAAGGGTTGCGGCTCGGATAGATAACGTTCGAGGCATGGAAGTTACTCAACAACAATCCCGCTCGACCGAGTTCGAGTATGTCGAGTTAATTCTGCTCGCAATACTGGTCGGAGTGCTTGGGGCCCTGGGCAATCTGGGGTTCCGCGCGCTTATCGATTTGTCGATGTGGGTGTTTCACGGCCTTGAGTGGGCTGCGCTCGGGATTCCGCGGGGCGGTTTGTTCAAGTTGCTGGTGCCGGTAGTGTTGCTGAGCGGCGGGGCCGCGTTGCTGCTTCTCAACCTGGTTTTCCCCGGCGACGTTCTGGGCTACGGCTTCCCGAAGTTTCTCGAAATCGTCAACCTGGGCAACGCGCGCGTCAAACGGAGATGGATCGCGGCCAAGGCGCTGGGGGCGGCGGTGTCGCTCGGGGCCGGTGCGTCGGTTGGCCGCGAGGGTCCAATCGCCCAGATTGGCGGTGCCATTGGCTCGGCCGTCGTGCGCTTGCGGCGGCGCTCAATCGAACAGACCAAGGTTTTGGTCGCCGCGGGCGCCGGCGCCGGCATCGCGACCACCTTCAACGCGCCGATCGGCGGCCTGATGTTCGCTCAGGAGATCGTCCTGTTAGGCGAAATGGAGCTGGGTAATCTGACCCTGCTCATTATCGCCACGATGAGCGCGGTGGTGACCGAGCGCTCGCTGATGGGCAACGCTGCGGTCTTTCACCCCACGATTTTTGTCCTCCGCAGCTACTGGGAGCTGGTGAGTTACGGAGTGATGGGATCCTTGCTCGGGGCGCTGGGTGCAGCGTTTATCCGGATGTTCCAAGGGACAGCCGATGCCTTCAAACGGCTCCAGCTCCCTCAATGGATGAAGCTTGGCCTGGGGCTAATGGTGGTCGGGATTATAGTAGCCCTTGTCCCCGAGAACTTTGCGGACGGTTATCCGGTGATCGACCGAGCGTTGGCCGGAGACTTCACGCTGGCCAAGATGGGGACGCTTACGGCGGCCAAGATGGTCGCGTGCAGCGTTTCGCTCGGATGCGGCGCGCCGGGCGGCGTGTTCGGTCCGATCTTCTTTATTGGAACAATGGCCGGCGGAACGTTCCAGCGTTTGTCCGCTCTGATTGTGCCCCGCCTGACGGGACCGCGAGGCTCCTATGCATTGGTCGGACTGGGCGCTTTCCTGAGCGGTGTGACTCACGCCCCTCTTACCGCCCTCTTCCTGCTCTTCGAGATGACGCAGGATTACCAGGTCGCGCTCCCCGCAATGATAGCGGCAGTAACGTCGCTGGTAGTGGCGCGTTATATCGTTCCCTTTTCGATAGATGTCTACGCGTTGGCGCGTGCAGGAAAGGAGCTCGAGGTCGGCAAAGAGCGCCAGATTCTGATGCAGATTCCGGTGGCTGCGGTGATGGCGCATGACGTGACCGTCGTCCACCCGAACGACTCGCTGGCCGAGGTGCTGAGCGCCGCCGGCGAGACTCATCAGGCCACGCTGCCAGTGGTCGATAGCGACGGCGAATGCACCGGAGCGGTGGCCGTTCGCGACCTGCTCGCTGTGCTCGGCCGTGGCAGCGACCTTGGACCGCTGGTGAACGCGCACGACCTCGCTTCCCGCGGCTGCTGCACGGTGGGACCGGAAGCCAGCCTCGACGAAGCCGCCCAGCTTATGGAGCGCGAGGGTATCGACGAAATCGCCGTCACCGACAGCGCGGCCGGCGGCAAGCTGCTGGGCTTGGTTTCGCGCCAGCACGTGGCGCAAGCGCTGAGCCGCATGACGGTTTCGCTCTCGTCGCTTGCAACTCGCGACAGCAACATCTTTTGGGCCAACGGCTACCGCGTCACTCGGGTTATCGTCCCACCGGCTGCGCACGGGAAAACTCTGCGGGCATTGAACACCCGTGCCCGTTTCGGCGTGAGCGTGCTGGCTGTGCGGGGAGTCTCCGAGCCCAGCGAAGGCTTCGTGCCGATAGCCGCCGACCGGCCTCTCCAGAGGGGTGACCTGATCGCGGTTGCTGGGCGTCCGGCCGCGCTGCGCGGTTTTATGCGGGAACTCGAAGGGGGCACAGACCGGAGCGGCAACAAAGGCGGCCGCGATTAGGCCTGAGCGCGCTGGCAACTTTCGCGGCCGGCAGCGCCCCGCGAGCCGGTGGCGTCCGCGTACGTGGCTGCTCAGCGGCTGCTCAAGCCCCCGGTCACTTGTATGTGGTCTTCCAGCGAGTAGACGTGCATTATCGTGAAAACCGTCATCTGCACCATCGCGCGGTCCGACTCTGTCGGTACCGTGCCCCAAAGCACGATCGTGTCGCGGTCGAAGCGGAAGCGCACCCCACTATAGCCCTCACGGTCCAGAGCCTGTCGCAGAATCCGCGCCCGGAGTTGGGCTGAGGCGTCGAAAGGGGGCGGCGCCGCAGGACCCGGCGGTGCTCCCGGTACGTAGCCGCCTTCGTTGGAAGGCGGACTCGGTCGGCTTGCTAATCGCTCTGTGAGACGGGTTATCAGGAAGGCAAGCATGAAAATCAGGGTGAGCGCCAGGATTGCGCGCCTTCGCGCCGCATGCCTCTGCACCGGGTGGTGAATGCCAGGCCGCGGCCGCGGTGAACCGGATGGCGGCAATGAAATCGGCGCGGTAACCGCGGAGTCGGTCATTACCTCATGAGGCGCCAGGATGCGGCGGAGATCGGTGCCGCAAAACGAACAAAATGCTGAATCGGTGGGCAGACTCCCGCCGCAGCGATAGCAGTTGATTTCCCGGGCAAACTCGGCAGTCGGTGCTTCGGAGGCGCTTAACTGAACCCGAAGCCCGGGTGTCTCACCAGCCGAAGCGGGTGCCGCTGCGGCGGCTCCGGCCCCTGCGGATGAGGCCGTCCGAGCTGAGGGGGCGCTCATCTGAGCCCGTATTTCCAATAGCCGGCGGCGGAAGTCAACCGCAGTCGGAACGCGGCGCTCGACTTCGTAGCTGAGCGTCTGATCGACAAGGCCGCAAAGTGTGGCAGGAAGGTCGGGACGCAATTTCGCAAGCGGAGGAAAACTAAATGGCGCCTCGGTGGCGGGATCGCGTCCGGTCAGCGCGTGATGCATCGTCGCTCCCAGCGCGTAAAGGTCGGAGCGCGCCTCCACGCGGCCTCGATACTGTTCGGGAGGTGCGTATCCTTGCGTGCCGATCATCGTCACATTGCTTTGCGGCTGGAAATGTCGCGCGATGCCGAAGTCGATCAACATCACGCCGCCCGCCCGCGACAGCATCACGTTCGAGGGTTTCAGGTCACGATAGATCACCGGAGGAGTGAGCCCGTGCAGGTATTCGATCGTTTCGAGAACCTGGACAGCTATGTCGATCACGCGTAGTTCCGGCAGTCTGCCTCCAGCTTCCGCCAGCGCCTGCTCCAACGTCGTGCCGTCGATGTATTCCATCACCAGGAAGTGATGGTTGGTCTCGCTGAAAAAGTCGTAGATGCGCGGGATATGCTCGTTGCTGAGCTGGGCCAGCATGTTGGCCTCGCGCTGGAAGTTGCTGGCCGCCTGGCGCTGGCTTTCGGGGTTCGTCAGCGCGTCGACCATTTCGGCCAGAGCGCACGGCCGGCCTGCCAGGCGCAGATCCTCGGCGAGGTAGACAAGCTTCATCCCACCTCCGCCGATCGGTTTGCCAACCTTGTAGCGGCCGCCAACTATGGTTTCCGGCGCGAGCATTGCTCACATCCCGGCGCGCCCGGCCCTGATCGTGAGGGCCTGCTGCGCGCCGGCACAGCCTCATCCGTGTCCCCCGCGCAGGCGGCCAGCTATCGTATCGTGCTGAATCATGTCGGACAGCGCTGCGTTAGCGGCGCATACCAGTTGAAGCATAAGTCCCAGTGGGTAACTAAGGGCGTAGGCCACAATAACACCGAAGAACCATAGCGCCGCGCGGCCCGGACGCCCCCGGTAAAGGTGGCCGAGGCCCGGAATTACGCTGAGCGCCGCGGCCAGAAACGGCTGCCAGCTCTGGTCGCGGGTCATTGAGAAGCGATGTCCGAGTGCAGCGCCGCAGTCCTTGCAGAACCTGGCTCCTGCGATGACTATAGGCTTCCCGCATTGTGAGCAGAAGCGCGGGCCGTTGACTTGGGGATCAGCCACGGAAGGTGAATTGCGCCTCTCCCAGGGAAACCGTGTCGCCGTTGGCGAGCCGAGCAGCGCTGACTCGCTGGCCGCCCACGAAGACGCCGTTTCGGCTTCCCAGGTCGCGCACCT
>JAJYVB010000117.1 GCA_021792265.1 Deltaproteobacteria bacterium
CTCCAGCCGGCCAGTCGTCATCACTCAAAGTCAATTTCTTCACAGCCTCTGAGCCCGGCGAAGAATCTCATTCCAGCCAAGCTGGTTCGTCAAGGTACTTGCAGGACACAACACTAGCGGCACGGCGCGGTAGGCTTAAGCAGGGGCGCTAGCGTTTTGCGCGTGCCGCGCGGACTTTCTCCTTAAGCCGTTTTTCCCGCCGCTTGCGCCGCCGACGAAGTTCTTTTCTTCTTTCAACCGCCATGCAACCACTCCTTTGCCAGTTGCTCCCTGTTCGCCTAACAGGTTGGAGAAAAAGCTTTTGGCCAACCTCTTCCCCCTCACTGTAATCTCTCCTCGAGGGAGAGAACTAGCGGAAAGAAGCCGTCTATTTCGCAGAGTGTTGAGCACCGCCCTCTCTGCCGTCTCGAACCTCCCTGTCTCTCAACACGCTGCTGATGGTCGACCTTAGCCCGGCCAAGCGTCTGCGCAAAGGGCGGCTCAATGCGATGGCATTGCCGGACTTGCAAGCGCTATTGTGTCGGGCAGGGGCGGGAATGTCTGTTCGCGACGAAATCCTCGCAGCAAACCTTGCGTTCTACCGTGCCTTCGAGAGCCTCGACCTCCGGGAGATGGAGAAGCTGTGGCTGCGCGAGCCCGGCATCCTGTGCATCCATCCCGGATGGGGACGGTTGGCTGGATGGGGCCCGATAATGGCAAGCTGGGAGCGCATCTTCGAAAGCACCTTCGATATCAAGTTCGACCTCGCCGAACCCAGTATCAGAACCAGCGGCGACCTGGCCTTGGTCGTGGTCGAGGAAAGCGTTGTCCAGCGCGGTTACGACGGCGTGTTGAACGCGCGGGTGCTGACCACCAACGCCTTTCACCACGTCGCAGATGGCTGGTTGATGGTGCTCCATCACGGCTCGCCCATTGTCGCTCCGGTGAGCGAGCAGTCTACGCTTCAGTAGCGCAGCCGGGTGTCGGCGCCGGGCCCCGGGCCCATATGACCTTAAGCAGGCGCGCCGAAGCAGCGTTTCTGCCTTGAGTCAGCAGGCCGGCGCACGACGGGCGCCCTAACTCTCGCCGGAGCGCATCGCGCGAATAAGGATAGCGGCTATCTCCGGGCGTGTGTACTCGGGCGGCGGCGCCTCGCCCCGGCGCAGCATCTCCCGCACTTTGGTTCCCGAGAGCAGCAGCCGGTCGTCGTCGCTATGCGGGCAGGTCTTATATGACGCCATCGCCTCGCAGCGGCGGCAGTAGAAAGTATTTTCGAAGTTGAGCGGCGTGATGCCGATTTCCGCCTGGTCGAAACGCTCGAAGATCTTCTGAGCGTCGTAAGTTCCGTAGTATTTGCCGACACCCGCATGGTCGCGGCCGACGATAAAGTGGGTGCATCCGTAGTTGCGGCGCACTATCGCGTGCAGGATCGCCTCGCGCGGACCGCCGTAGCGCATATGAGCCGGCATCACGGCCAGCATCGCCCGCCCCTTGGGATAGTAGCAGTCGAGCAGCACCCGGTAGGTCTCCATCCGGACGGCAGCCGGAACGTCGTCGCTCTTGGTCTCGCCAACCAGCGGATGGAGCAGGAGGCCGTCGCAGACTTCGAGCGCAGCCTTCTGGATATACTCGTGAGCCCGATGGGTCGGATTGCGGGTCTGGAAGGCGACAATCCTGCGCCATCCGCGCTCCCGAAATGCCTCGCGCGTGCGGCGCGGCGAAAGCCGATACTCAGGGAAGCTGCGATCGGGCAAATCGGCGAACAGCGTGACGTCGCCCCCGATACAGAACGAGCCGGAACTGAGGAGGTTTTGCACGCCCGGATGGTTTTCGTCGCTTGTCGTGAAGATTGCTTCGGCTTCACGCCGGCGGTCAACCGGGTAGATTTCGCGGATTTTGAGGATCGCCAGCGGCTCGCCACGCTCATCCGCAAGCGCCGCTTCGCGCGCCGAGCGTAGCTCACGCGCTCGGTCGTCGTCCACGCCAAGCGTTATTGGGATCGACCAAGGTGTCCCAGAGGCCAGCCGCATCTCGTCGCGGCTTCGCCGGTGGTCGGCCTCGCCCATGAAACCGGTAAGCGGCGTGAAGGCGCCAGTCGCCAGCATCTCGAGGTCCGAAAGCTCGCGCGAACCGAGGCGGATGAGCGGCAGGCTGCGGGCGTGGTTACGAAGCGCGTCCCGCTCGCCCGGCGCCGCCCAAAGGTCGACCAGCGGCACACCACCGTGCGGAGAGATAGGATCCGCGGCCGTTTCGGCGCTCATGGCCGCACCCCATCGCGGCTGATGAAGCCTTGGAGCTCGAGCGCGGAAATCAGCCGCCCGAGGCTCTGTTCGGGGTTTTCAATGCTGGTGTCGACGGTGAATTCGGCCTCCAACGGTTCTTCGTATGGGTCAGAAACGCCTGTAAAGTGGGCGATTTCCCCCGCCAGCGCCTTCTTGTACAAACCCTTCACGTCGCGCTCGACGAGTTTTTCCAGGGGACATCTCACATAGGTTTCGAAGAAGCGTGTATGGGCGCGCCGCACCTCATCGCGGACGGCGCGGTAGGGTGAAATCGCTGCCGAAATCGCGATGACGCCGTTTCGCGCGAGCAGTTGGCAGACGTAGCCAATTCGCCGGATGTTCGTGTCACGATCTTCCTTCGAGAAACCGAGCCCTTTCGACAGATTGGTACGCACTTCGTCGCCGTCGAGAACTTCGACGCGATGGCCGCGCTGGCGCAGGTGCTGAGCCACCATCGTAGCCAGGGTGGATTTGCCTGCACCGGAAAGACCGGTAAACCACAACGTAAAACCTTCGTTCGCCAACTACTCAATTCCTCCTAATTTATCCGGGGCGACCGCTTTTGTGCCGTCGGGCTCTCCCTTGGGTCATACTCGGGTATTTCGTGGGCCTTTTGGAGCCGCCCATCTAAGACACCCGGCATTTTCCGGTATTCCCCCTGCCTCTTTTGGAAAATCTAATGTCAGCCGGTGCGCTCCCCGCAGTCAAGTATCCTTGGCTCCGTGGTTGCCAAACGGCTATCGCAAGAATCGCCTCAGCTCATGCTCCTTCACCAGCCCCTCTTCAGCCCCGGTCAGGATCGGCGGAGCGATTCGAGAGCCCTGCGCCCAGATGGTAGCGGCTGTGGCAGCAGGCGCAACTGCCCGACGGCGAAGCCGTTTCGAGCTGATGGCGGCGCGTGTCATACCCGTCGAAGTTCGTTACAAACGCCGGGGTTTCGCACGCGATACCGGCTAGCAGCTTCAACACCTCTGTCGTTGCCAGCGCCGTCACGACGCCGGCCTCTGGAACTCGCCGATCCGCAACAGGGTCGGCTGGCGACCGTCCTCGCGGTCGAAAACCGCCGAAAAGCGCAGGCACCGCACACAATGGGCAAGGCGGAGCACCTGCGAAAACTGCAACCCCAGCCGTCTCACCAGACCACGCGAGCACACCCCGTCCGGGCCATCGCGAGTGGACAAGCCTATCCGTCAATTCCAACGAGGGCCGGTCCGAAACTACAATCAAAGCGCCGTCAAGTGGCGCCGACCCAATATCCGGCGCAGGCATCGGCTCGACTGCCACATCGGGATTAAGATCGCGTATCCGAACGCCAAGCAGCTCCACGCCGTCGCGGTCGAGACCCGTCGCATGGAGTTCCAAGGTGCCGACACCGGCGCCGGCAAGATAGGCGAGCGTCAAGGCAAGCGATGGTCCGTCGCCCGCCACCAGAAGGCGCGCAGCCAACAGACGTTCCTGCGCCGCGCCACCAAAGCCGTGCACGATTATCTGGCGGCTGTAACGTTCGATTTGGCAGCTATCAAGCACGGGAAGCGATGGCTGGCGCTACGGCTGCTCCTCGCAGCACGCTACTCGATTACGTTCTTTTCAATCGGTTCAACGGTGACCCCGATTTCCCGCAGCCACTGTAGTGCCCGCTCGATCTGCGCGCTTGTTCCCTCGAACTCGATCGCCACCAGGCCCATGTCTTCCGAGACGCTGGCACCGCGGATATTGAAGGCGAGGTCGAAGGTCTTAACCAGCCGGTACAGGAGCGGCTCGCGGATAAGACTTCGCGGATAACTTAGATAATAGCGTTCGAAAACGCGTTCCATTTGCGTAACACCTGGTCCAGGCGCTCGCGCCGCCAGCTCTGCCATCCGATCCACAGGTTCGTTGACAGGTATTTATCGCCGAAGTCGGCGAACAGCACGACCACACATCCTTCCTTGAGCGAACGCGCCAAGCGCAGCGCCACAACCATCGCGGCACCCGCGGACTGCCCCACCAGAAGCCCCTCGGTTTGGCCGAGAGCGTAGACCATATCGTAAGCGTCCTCGGTGCTAACCGGGATTTTTGCGTCAAGCTCCTCCTCGTGGTAGATGCCAGGGACTATCGAGGAGGCCATGTGCTTGAGCCCCTCCAGCCCATGCATCGGGTCGTCGGGCTCGACAGCGATGATCTTAACGCCGGGGTTTTGCGATTTAAGGTAGCGCCCGGTCCCCATCACCGTGCCGCCGGTCCCGATTCCTGCTACGAAGTGGGTAACGCGGCCTTCGGTCTGCCGCCAAATTTCAGGGCCGGTGGTTTCGAAGTGGGCCATCGCGTTGAATTCGTTGTTGTACTGGTCGGGCTTGAAGTAGCGGTCGGGAGCGCGTTCGATGATCTCGCGACACAGCAGAATTGCGCCGTCGGAGCCCTCCAACGGGTCCGACAGAATCACCTTGGCCCCAAACGCCTCAATGATCCGCATCCGCTCGCGGCTCGCGTTCGCCGCCATCACCAGCTCCACCGGGTAGCCCAGGGCTACTCCGACCATCGCCAGTGCGATTCCGGTATTGCCCGAGGTCGAATCCACGATGACCTTGCCGGGCCGGAGCTCGCCCGTGCGCAATCCCTCCTGCGCCATCCGCAGGGCAGGCCGGTCTTTGACAGAGCCTCCGGGGTTGAAACCTTCGAGCTTGGCGAAGACGCGAACGCCCGGATTAAGCAGGCCCTCAGTCAGCCGGCGCACCTCGAGGAGCGGGGTGTTGCCGATAAGGTCAAGCACGCCGCGGGCGCGCTCGACCGGCACGGTTTCCTTATTATTTTCCGCCGGCGATCGCTGGCACGATGGAAACGTCGTCGCCATCCTTCACCCTAGAGCTCAGGCGGTCGAGGAACCTTATGTCGTCGCCGTTCAAGTAAATGTTCACGAAGCGGCGCAGTTCGCCGCTTTCGTCCAGCAGCCGCTCGCGCAGTCCGGGATGGCGGTGTTCGAGGTCCTCGATCACGTCGCGAATCGAGTCCCCGACCGCGGAGACCTCGCCGGACCCTGCGGTAAATCTGCGAAGCGGTGTCGGCACTCGGACTCTTACTGGCATGGCCGTCTGTTTATCCTCCTGCTTGCGTTGTTGAGGCTTATGCCGCGGGCGAAGCGCGCGCAACCGGTGCTCAGCCTCTGGCGCGCCGGCGTTTTCCGTTCAGTAAGCGCTCGAAGAGCGCGTCAAAATCCTTGAGGCGAGCCTCGATAAGAAAGGGCTGCTCGATCGACCCCGCAACCGCCTCAATGGTCTTGTAGCCGTTGCCGGTGATCGAGACTACGACCGTTTCGTCACGGGCTATGCGTCCCTGCTCGACCAGCTTGATTGCGACGCCAAGCGTGGTGCCGCCTGCTGGCTCGGCAAATACGCCCTCGGTGCGGGCGAGCAGGCGAATCGCAGCCACGATCTCGTCGTCCGACACCGCCTCACCCCACCCGCCGGACTCGCGTACGGCACGGAGCACGTAGAAGCCGTCGGCCGGATTGCCGATCGCGATCGACTTGGCGATAGTATCCGGCTTGACCGGCTCGATAAGATCGCTGCCCTTGTGAAGCGCGCGAATCACCGGCGCCGAACCCGCCGCCTGGGCGCAGTAGATCCGCGCTGCGCCGTCTTCGACCAGGCCGACTTCACGCAGCTCCCGGAAGGCCTTGGCCACCTTCGGGAGAATGGTCCCGCCGGCAGTCGGGAGCACGATATGGTCGGGTAGGCGCCATCCGAGCTGCTCCGCCACTTCGAAGCCGAAGGTCTTCGCACCCTCGGTGTAGTAGGGACGCAGGTTTATATTGACGAAGGCCCATCCGTATTTGTCGGCGATCTCGCTGCACAGGCGATTGACGTCGTCGTAATTGCCCCTAATCGAGATCACCTGGGCGCCATATATCGTCGAGCCCACCACTTTGCCCTGCTCGACGCCATCGGGCATGAAAATGAAACATCGAAGGCCCGCGCGCGCCGCGTGCGCGGCAACCGCAGTTGCCAGGTTTCCCGTTGACGCGCAGGATACCGTGTCGAAACCGAACTCGAGCGCTTTGGCGATCGCTACCGAGACGACCCGGTCTTTGTAGGAAAGGGTCGGATGGTTGACGGTATCGTCCTTGAGGAAGAGATGCTTTAGTCCGATTTCTGCGCCCAACCGCTTGGCTTCAAGCAGGGGCGTAAAGCCGGAAAACGGGCCCATCTCGACTTCCTGGGCAACCGGCAGAAGTTCCCGATAGCGCCACAGATTGCGCGGCCGGGACTCGATGGTTGAGCGCGACAACGCCCCACGGATTCGGCCATAGTCGTAGCTCACTTCGAGCGGCCCAAAGCAGGTCTCGCATACATGAAGCGGCTCGATCGGATAGATCTGGCCGCATTCCCGGCATCTGAGGTCCGTAACGTAACTCATAGGTTCATCCTGTTGGTTCGGGTATGCGACGCTCCGTCGCGATGCTTTCGGCGCCCCGAGCCGCCTGGCAGATACATCCAGCACGCGGAGAAACCGCCAAGGTCCGAAGATGCGGCGGCCCATCAGCCTCGTAGATGAGTAACCGGCCTGACAGGCGCAGTTCTGCGCCCGCCATAAAGCGCGCCGCCTCAGCCCCTTGCACAGCGCCGACCAGACCTGCCACCGGCCCGATTATTCCCGCCTCACGGCAGCTCGCCGCCTCTTCGATTCCCGGCGGTTCCTCGAATAGGCATCGCAGGCACGCGGTACGGCCCGGAATCACAGTCATCGCCTGTCCGGCGAGCCCAAGCACGCCGCCGTAAACAAATGGGCGCCCCAGACCGACGCAAACATCGTTGACCAGAAACTTGACCGACGGGCTGTCGGTCGCCTCGACGACAAAAGCGAAGCGGGCAATTATGCGGGCGGCGTTCGATGCGTCCAGCGCAAATGGACACGCTTCAAGACGCGCCTGCGGAAACAGCTCGCCTAGGCGCTCGGCGGCTACCACCGCTTTCGGTCGACCTACGTCCAAAGACCGGTAGATCACCTGACGAGCAAGGTTAGATAACTCCACCAAATCCGGGTCTATGAGGGACAAGCCGGTGGCCCCGGAATCAAGCGTGGCGATGGCGGCTGGTATGCCAAGCCCGCCCGCTCCGATTATCAACACGCCAAATTCCGCAACGCCTTCGCTCAAAGCTTTTCCCTGCCTCCGAGAGCGCGCCTAAGGCGTCGGGCGAATGCCGAATCTTCCGGCAAAAAGCCCGTTTCCCTAAGATGAAGGCGAGGGATTTTGACTCTCGCCTTATCTGTCAAGGTTTCTCTGCTATGAGAAACCGTGCAGGAGTTAGCACCAGCACCCTTTGCGGGCCGGTTGCTGCGGCATCGTCGGGCCAGTCCCTCCGCCGCTCTCGATAAGGCCAACTGCTCAATAATACCTAACTTGGGTCGTGTATCAAGTCAACCGTCCCGACCGCTCAGTCAGGCGCCAACGGGAACCCTTGAGCCACGGTTTAACAAACCGCTCAGAATGGGTGACGCGAGCCGACTCGCCGGTCTCTTGAATTAACGTCCTAGGCGTTACCTCAGCCCTATAAACAGGCCTCAAAACAAAGCTGTTCCATCCCAACTGGTTCCGACGGCAACACCAGTTCTGGCCCGTTTGGCGTCATGGGTGCATTGAATAGGGCGAAAGTTGAGGAACTTCAAAGGCTTCTGGCTGGCACAAGCAATGCTAACCTATCAATCAGTCACGGCAAAGCTAAGCTAAAGTGCCGTGCTGATGCGACATAAACGGGGTCGAGGTTGGTGTGACAAAGAGCGAGGGTTCCCCTCCTCTTCTAGCCTATCCACCAGTCTCCCCTGTATCCCAGGGAGGTGCGGGTGCAGATCCGGCCCTCGCTCGCGCCTCCCTTTTTCCTAAACTTAATCTTTCGGCTCAGCGCCCCCTGCTTTGGTCTCGTTGCGTCTCCACGTTCACCATAACCGCGAGAGGGGCATCGAATACCTGACCAAACGGTTTGCCAAACCCGTGCGAATCTGTCGTCAGCCGTTTACAGATAGCCAGCGTGCTTCATGTATTCGGCCAGGAGAACGGCGCCGCGTCCCGCCCCCATTGCTGCGTTGTGGCTGACAAGCAAGTACTTGACGCCGTTGGGCAGGACCTCATCGAGCCGTACCCGGCCGACTGAGGTCGTCATCCCCAGTTCGGCGTCGCGGTCCAGGCGAGGCTGCGGACGCATCGGGTCGCGATGCACCGTGATCATGCGGCGAGGCGAATTAGGCAGCCCAAGCGCGGTGAAATCATGGCCGAAAGCCTCGAAGGCTGCGATCACTTCTTCCACGTCAGCCTTGGTCCCGAGCGCGACGGCGACTGACTCGGTATGGCCGTTGAGCACCGAAGCACGCGTGCAGGTCGCGCTCACGCGCACCCGATGCTCGTCGATAGCATCCGTGCCTGGGCGTCCGAGGATCTTCCGCGTCTCGATAACGACGCGTTCCTCCTCGCGCGGGATGAACGGGATTATGTTTTCGACGATGTCCAGGGCGGCGAGGTCGCGGCCAGCTCCGGAGATCCCCTGCATCGTGGTGACTAGCGCCGATTCTACGCCGAAGCGGTCTTCCAGAGCCTTGAGCGTGACCGCAAGTCCGGTCGCGGTGCAGTTCGGAAGCGCCGCGATATAGCCTTCCCACCCGCGCCGGCGCCGCTGATGGGCGACGATTCCCAGGTGGTCAACGTTGACGCCGGGGATGACCAGCGGAACGTCGGGCTCCATCCGATGGGGCCGCGCGGTGCTGATCGTCGGTACGCGGCGCGCATAAATCGGCTCCAGTTCGCGGGCGGCCTCCGATTCGACTGCGGCAAATACGACACCGATTCCGTCGAGCCTGAGCGAGCGTGCCTCCTGAACTTCGAGCCGGAGCGCGCCGGCAGGTGGCTCGCATCCCTGGACGTACCATCGCCGAATCCCGCTCTGCGAATCAGTGAGCGCGTCGGCAAAGCTCTTGCCGGCCGAACGCTCGGAAGCCGCAAGCGCGGCGATTTCAAACCATGGGTGATTGTCCAGCGCGGCCAGCACCTGCTGGCCCGCTATTCCAGTTGCCCCGACTACTGCAGCTTTAATTTTCGCCATTTCAAAAAGTTCGCCGGCTCCAGCGTCCAGTGGGCGACGCCGTGCCAACTCTAAAATTTACAGTTCCTGACCTCTAAAATCGAATGAAAGGAACACTGGCGCTTGCGGCCGGGGCAGCGGATCTACTGTGGTGTCCCGTTAATACCCTCAATAAAAAACCGCCTTACGCAGTGCGTCATCCTGAGCGCAGCGAGTCTGCGAGCGGAGTCGAAGGATCCGCGCGGCATTCCTTGGC
>JAJYVB010000118.1 GCA_021792265.1 Deltaproteobacteria bacterium
ACGGCCCGGTATTCGCCCTCGCCGAGTGCCTGCGCCTTGCGGCTTCCGTAGCGGTCGTAGAGTTCGAAGAGCGCAGACTTATGCGGGCGGACACGGCCGAGCGGGCACTTTTCCCAGTCGGCGAGCGACTCGTCGCAGTAGCCCGTCCGATGCTCGCCGCATTTGGGCTGTATGAAGACCGCGATTTCAGGCAGCACGCGCTTCACCTCCGCCCGCATCAGCGCAACCATCCGCCGGATCTCCCACTGCGCCCGCACACACAGCCGCACGTCGCCGATATGCAGAAGCTCGGCGAAGTTGAGCATCACGTGGAAATTGGTCGGCGCGGCGTTGGGCAGGATGAAGCGCGCGTCCTCAGCCGGGATTCCGGCCTTGAGCGCCTGGGCGTAAAGCTCGGATGTGCGGTCGAGGAGTTTCGCAAACTCGTCGTCGAGTCCGGCCCGGCGCCACGACTGCGGCATCACGAAGGCGAGCCGGTCCTGCTTGAACTTAACGTAGCGCTGGCTCTGCTGCTCGAAGCTGATCCCGATACGGTGGCGGACGAACTGATGCGAAAGCGAGCGCGAGACGCCGGCGATGGCGAACCAGAAGACGACCTGTTCGAGCGGCGACGTATGGCCGGTCTTGAGGCGCTCGGCAACAAACTCGCGGATGCGCTCGGGGTCGATCTTCTCACCCTTGATTTTTTCCCATATTTCGATCGGGCTCTCCGACGAGTAGCACGTGCGAAAAGCTGCGTAGAGCTTCTCCAGGGGAGCCCGCGCGAAATCGATCAGTCGAACTTCCATTGCTGCCGAGGCTGTCACTGCCGATGTTGCCCCTTATACAGGCGTCCTTGCCAGGTTCCTTGGGCGCCCAGCGGCTGGGTCGCCGCAATCGCTATACTGGTTTCAAGGATGATTGCGGCTTGGATTCTACGTCAGCTCCTCACCGAACGCATCCCGGCCCGCCCGCCAGCTTTCCACATCTTCGTTTGCGCCTCCCTGCGCGGCCCAGCATGATTGTCCCCTGATGCGCTCGGGACGCTGCAACCTTTACCGCAGGCTGATACGGCCGCTGCTTTTCCGCCTCGACCCGGAAACGGCCCATCGGCTTACTCTCGCCATGCTTGGCGCCCTACCGGCGCGGCTGGCGCCCGAAGACCCGCCCGAGCTTGCGATCACGGTCTGGGGCCAGGTGTTCAGCAACCCCCTCGGCCTGGCCGCAGGGGTCGATAAAGACGCTCGCGCCGTCGCGGGATGGCAGGCGCTCGGCTTTGGTTTTGCCGAAGTAGGCACGGTCACACCGCGCCCGCAGCCCGGGAACCCGCGGCCGCGGCTGTGGCGTCTTCCCCAGGAGCGCGCACTTATCAACCGGATGGGCTTTCCGAGCGCGGGCATGGAGGCAGTTGCGCGAAGTCTCGAGCGGATTCGTCCGCGGGCTGCGGGAATTCGGTTGGGCGTGAACATCGGGCCCAACCGCGACACTCCTGTCGAGCGCGTCCCCGAAGATTACCAGCGGCTACTCGCGCGGCTGGCGCCGATGGCCGATTTTATCGTGGTTAACCTGAGCTCGCCCAACACGCCAGGCCTGCGCGATTGGCAGGGGCCCGAACGAATCCGGACGCTGGGAACTGCTCTGACAGACGCTCAGGCCGGTCTTATGCGCAGGCCGCCGGTTTTGGTGAAGCTCGCTCCGGACCTGGAAGACGCACTCCTTGCGGATCTGTGCGCGGCAATTTCGGATAGCGGATTCGGCGGTATGGTAGCGGTCAACACCACCGTCTCGCGCGCCGGGCTGACCGCCGGATCGTATCCAGAGGGCGGACTGAGCGGTCCCCCGCTTCGAACGCGGGCCCGCGAGATGGTAGCGCGTCTATACCGGCTCTCGGGCGGGAAGCTCGCGATTATCGGCGTGGGCGGGGTGGCAAGCGCCGAGGACGCCTACGCGCTCATCCGGGCGGGTGCGAGCCTGGTCGAACTGTACACAGCGCTCGTCTACGATGGGCCGGCGGCAGTGCGGATGATAAAGTCGGGCCTCGGGGAGTTGCTGCACCGGGACGGCTGGCGTTCAATCGGCGAGGCCGTAGGCAGCGGCTCAAGCGAGCAGAGTTAGCCGCGCTTGCCGCAAGCGCGGAGCATAGCTGGCGGGAGGAATCATGGCTTCGACGCAGGACGCAACGGAACTACTAGCCGACGCGCGATGGTTGGCCGAGCATCGTAACGCCGGCTCGGTAGTCCTGGTGGACTCGCGTCCACCCAAGGATTACTGGACCGGCCATCTCGAAGGCGCGCGTCATTTCGACCCGTACCCGTTTTCCTATTACGACACCAGCGAATTCGGACTGCAGGTCTTCCGGCGCCAGCTCGAATGGATTTTCGGCGCCCTGGGCATCGCCGGCGCCGAAACCGTGGTTTTCTACGAGAACGACACGGGGATGCGGGCGACGCGCGGCGCCTGGGCGCTCGAGTATCTGGGCCATCCGTCGGTACGCCTGCTCGACGGCGGACTCAAGGCGCTGGGCCCCGATACGAATCTCGTGACGGATGCGCCGGCCATAACGCCGGTGTCATTTCGGGCCAAGCCCCGCGAAGAGATCCTTGCCACCGCTGATTACGTAGTGGCCTGCCTCGAAACGCAGGGCGTACAGGTATTAGACGTCCGCAGCGACGAGGAGTATTACAGCGAGCACGTCCGTTCGAGGCATGGCGGTGCGATTCCCGGCGCGCTGCATCGCGACTGGCGCCTGGCTAACGGACCCGATGGCGCGCTGCTGCCGGCGGCAAGGCTGCGCGCCGACTTCCAAGCGCTCGGGCTAGATCCGAACGCGGAAATAATCACCTATTGCCAGGGAGGGTTCAGGGCGGCGCACGCCTACTTCGCGCTCAAGCATGCCGGGTTTCGGAAGGTGCGCAACTACTACGGATCCTGGGGCGAATGGGGCAATCGCGACGACCTGCCCATCGAACACCCGCGCCGCCCGGCAAGCCAAGAGCCAAGATGGCGCGCGGCGTAGTGCTGCTAACGGGCTTCGAACCCTTCGGCGCCGACAAACATAACCCTTCGGCGGAGGTGGCCTCCCAACTCGACGGCCTGCCCATCGGCAATCTGGCCGTGCGCTCGATGCGGTTGCCGGTCGAAAGCCGGCGAGCGATGGCACGGGTCAGCGCCGCGATCGACACTCTACGGCCGCGCGCAGTGGTTGGCCTGGGACAGGCTGCCGGACGCGCGGTCATCTGCGTTGAACAGGTTGCGGTAAACCTGTTCGACACCGACGAAAGCGGCGGCGGACTAACCCCGCGCAAGCTGGTGGCTGCCGGTCCCGACGCCTATTTCACCCGGTTGCCGGTCGGCGCCATCGTGCGCGCGCTTCGGAAAAATGGGATTCCCGCCAGCCCCTCGCTGAGCGCGGGAATCTTCGTATGCAACGCCGTTATGTATACAAGCTTGCACGCACTGCGCCGCCGGCCGACTACGCCGGCGGGGTTCATCCATCTCCCGTACGAAGCGGGCCAGGTCGCGGCGCGGCCCAGGAACACCGCCAGCATGAGCCTGGAGGTTATGCGCCAGGCGGTTGAACTGGCGTTGGCCGTAGTCGTGAAGGAGCTGTGACTAAGCGCAACTAGCGGCCAGGGGCGCGCAGATGGTGTTCGGCCGCGCTCTCGGCGGAGAGCCGGACGCGCTCCTTCTGGCGCATCTGGATCAAAAGCTCGCGGAGTTTGGCGGGGTTGACCGGCTTCTTGAAGAGGCTGCCCGAGAGTCCCTCCAGGCGGCTTCGCTTGATGATGTGATCCCGGTCGTAGTAGTAGGCTGTCATCAGAAGCACCGGCAGATCGGGCATCTCCTCCTTCACCCGCATGTAAAACTCGTAGCCGTCCATCTCCGGCATCACGACATCCGAAATGACGGCGTCGATCCTGACGTTGCGCAAAATGCCCAGCGCGCTGCTCGGCCGGGTCGCCGTGTAGGCGACGCAGCGCTCGGCCCGCAGCAATTCGGCAAGCGAGTTGACCACCGAAACGTCGTCGTCGAGGACGAGCACCGCCATCCCGCTCAGCGGCCATTCACCACCGCGCTCCACCGCGGCGGTGAACGGTTCCCCGCCCGCACTTGGCAGCTCGCTTATCGGTCCGCATAGCTGCCGCTCGTCGCGCGGCGTCAAATCGGTCATCCGTTTGCCCTGAAGGTAGTCGCGGGTCAGGTAGGTGCCCTGTTGGGCCATCTCGTCAAGCCGCTGCACGATGGCTTGCATGCGCCTGAGCGAGGCGCGAATCGACTCGATATGCTCAGCGGCCACCATCAGTTCCGCGCCGCAGCAGCGTTCGTTGATGGTCCGGCTGAGCAGGTCGAGGTTATTAACGATCGCCGCGAGTGGATTGTTCATTTCGTGGGCGAGGCTCACTGCGATCTCGCCGGCCGTGGCGAGCTGCTCCCGCAGGCGCATCGGGCGGATGTCGCGGGCGAATCCAATCGAGCCGATCTCGTTTCCGGATTCGTCGAAGATGATCGAGCCGGAGATCGCGACGGGGATGATTTCGTCATCCTGGTCGCGGAAGACGGTCTCGAAGTTGGAGATCCGGCCCGCGTCTGTCGATTCCCGCATCGCCTTCATCACGCGGCGAGCCTCCTCGGGAGACGGATAGATGCGCGTGACCTTCTGGCCGATTATCTCGTCAGGCTGGTAGTGCAGGTTTTTGCGAGCGCCGTCGTTGTAATAGATGATGGTCCCGGCGCGATCGACGGCCACGATAATATCGCGGGAGCTTTCGACCAGGCGTTCCAAATACTTCGTATCGAGTGAGGCCATATGGTTAAAAGCGCGAATGGAATTGGTGCAGGCTGGGTGAAAAAGTCAAATTTGCTTGGGCACCCCGCGCCGACACGGCCTGCCCCGCCCCTCCACTTGTCCCCTCAGCAGTCACGGAGAGCCCTCTATTCATTGTACCCTTGCCGGGTTTGCGTCAATATCGGCCTGTTGACGCTTCGCCGCAGGCCAGAAACCTGCCATGCCTGCTGAGGGACCGCGGACGCGCGCGGCGCGTCTTCGCCGGGGGTTATCCTGGCAACGACTCAGGCCACAAAGGCCCGTTTTTCACGGCTTACGGGAGCGCTCCAACGGCGAAAGCGGCGCGGCGTTCAGCGCTCCGCCGACTGCCGACGCTTCCTATTCAAGGGTGTTAACAACGCCGATCAGGGACGGGTGTATTGGACCGCGGCCCCGCCTTATGTTGCTAAGCTATCGCGATCCTACCTAAAATCGGCAAGGGAGATTCGAGATGGCTGAACCGCTTACCTTTCAGGCGCTGCCAAGCCGCCAATACGTTCTGTCCAGCGCTGAAAATTTCGTTCTCTACGTACTTCTCGAAGCGCTGGCGCGAGGGGGCGACGGAGCTGTGGGCGGGCGCCTGCCGCTCAACCTGGGCGTTGTTTTGGACCGCTCGGGTTCGATGTATGACGAACGCCGTTTGGAGTTTGTCATCGAGGCCGTCAAGTTCCTGGTCGATAACCTGGGACCGGAAGACAAGGTTGCGATCATCGCCTTCGCCGACCGCGCGCAAGTGATTGTTGCCTCCGATCAGATCCACGACAAGGCAGCGGTGAAGAGGGCGATCGATGACATCGACCTGCTGGAGATCGGCGGCGGCACCCAGATGGCGCTTGGGATGCGTGCCGCAATTGAGGAGGTCAAGAAAAACCTGGGGTCCGACCGGCTCAATCGCGTGTTGGTGCTGACCGACGGTCAGACTTATGAGGAGACGGCGTGTATTGATCTGGCCAACCAGAATCGTGGCCAGATGTCCTTCTCGGCGATGGGCGTCGGCGTTGAGTTCAACGAAAAGCTCCTGATGCGAATTGCCCAGGATAGCAACGGCAAGTACCACTTCATCGGCGAGCCGGCCGAGGTCCCGGCCATCTTCGATGACGAGTTGCAGGGCTTGCGGGCGGTCACGGTGCGCAACGGGCGCATGGAACTTACCCTTTCCCAAGGGGTGCAAATTCGCGAGGCCTTTCGGGCTAGCCCGGAAATCTATGACCTTGGCACGCCCGTGGTCGGCGAAGACCGCAAAGTCATTTACGACATTGGCGATCTCGAGGCGCAGGTTTCCGGAGCGGTGCTGCTGACCCTGGTGCTGCCGCCGCGCCGTCCAGGAACGGTCCGAATTGGCAAGGCAACGTTTCATTATGAAATCCCTGGAACGGGCGAGCGCTCCATCGAGTGCGACGTGACGGTCGAGTACACGCTGGATCGCACTCTCACCAGCAAGGTCAACGGACGCGTAATGAACCTGGTCGACCAGGTTTCGGTCGCTAAGCTCCAGTCCAAGGCCGAGGAAGAGCTAAAAGCCGGCAATCTCGACCGCGCTACGAGGCTTCTGGGCAACGCGATCCAGGGCACCCAGCGCTTAGGCAACGTCAAGGCGACGCAGGCGCTCTCAGGCTTGATGGAACAGGTCAAGAAGACGCAAACGCTTCAGACCCGAGCCGCTAAGACGACGCTTTTGCAGGCCCAGGCCGTCGTACGGAAGACCCAGATGCTCGACCCTGAGGCGCTTAAGGAATTAAAAACTGACCAGGACTAGGAAAAAAGCTATGGCAACGAGGGTTGCGCATATCACCCCCAGCGCGGAGAGACTTGGCGACCATGATTAAATGCAGCGAATGCGGTTACGAAAATATCGACGGCCTGGACTATTGCGACGGATGTGGGGCGAAGCTCGCCGCAACGGATGGAGGGGGCGCGCAGCCAGCTCAAGCTCCCCAGGGTGAGGCTCCGGCCCCCAAGGCAGCAGCCGGGGCTGAGGCCGTGGCGCCCGCTGAGGAAGCGGCGCCGGCAGCAGCACCCGCGGCGGAGGCTGCTGCGGCTGAGCCTGCTGCAGAAGCACCCGCAGCAGAGCCGACCGCAGCGGAAGCTCCGACCGGCGAAATCAAGCCGGCCGCAGCACCCGCCGCCGCTCCAGCCGCGTTCAAGGCCAAGCTTGTGATCGTGCGCGGGGGCCGCAAGGGACAGGAGTTTCCTCTGGAAGAGGGCAACAGCTTAATCGGCCGGTGGGATCCTGAGACTGGAGCCTTTCCAGAGGTAGACTTGGAGCAAGACGATCCCGAAGCCAAGGTCTCGCGTCGCCACGCGTTGATCCGGATCGAAGGCGGCAAGATAACAGGCGAGGATATCGGAAGCCTAAACGGCACCTACGTCAACCGGCAGCCCCGGATGCAGCCTGGGACACCGGTCGAGCTCAAGCCGGGCGATGAGATAATTGTCGGCAAAACCTTCCTGAAACTGGTCGTCGAGCCGATCTCGTAGAGAGGTGCGGCGGGCCGGAGGCGGGCGCACTTTAGCGGCGCGCCCGCGCCGGTGAGTTGTCGCAAATTCTAGTTTGTTCAGTACCATGCAGCCGGGTGAGCCGCTCGCCGCAGGTTATTTGCTCGATGGTCGCTACCGGATAAACCGCGTGCTGGGCAGCGGCGGGATGGGGCGGGTTTACCTGGCCAACGACACACGCCTGGCCCATCGCCCGGTGGCCGTCAAGGAGATGGTCATCGGCGACAACACCCAGGAGCGCAAAGCGGTCGAGGATTTTGCCCGCGAAGCGCGAGTGCTCGCCGTCCTGTCCCACCCAGGCATTCCGCGAATTATCGACTACTTTGTCGAACATGGGCGCCATTACCTGGTGATGGAGTTCGTGGCAGGGGGCGACCTGCAGGCGATGCTCGACAAGCTGGGTCAGGGCGGGCGGTTGGCCGAAGCCCAAGTGTTGCGTTGGAGCCATCAGATTCTCGACGTTTTGGAGTTTCTGCATGCCCAAACGCCCCCCATCGTCTACCGCGACCTGAAACCCGGCAATATCATGATCGACAAGGACGGGCGCGCGATGCTAATCGATTTTGGGATCGCGCGGTTCCTTCCACCGGCCGGCGGGCGCGGAACGCAAATCGGTTCGATTGGCTACGCGCCGCCAGAGCAATACACGGGTAAGGTCGAGCCTCGTTCAGATCTTTATGCCTTGGGCGCAACCATGCATCACCTGCTGACCGGCCGCGACCCCCAGCTCGCGCCGCCGTTCGCATTTCCGCCCGTTCGCCAGCTTGCCCCCGAGGTGTCGCCCGACACCGACCGGGTAGTGATGTGGGCTCTAATGCCGGACCTCAATAAGCGGCCGGCGTCTGCGCATGAAATGAAGGCAGCGCTGCCGCAGCCTCCCGCCGAAGAGGCCGTCGGCGGCACCGGGTTTCCGTCGTCTATGGCGCTCCCAAAGCTCTCGACGATGGCCACTGTCGTGCTGACTCAGCCGGCGCCGGCAGGTGAAGCGCCCTCGCCCCAGGCCGAGGCGCGCAAGGTCTATGAGCTTAATCTTTCGCATCTTCCGACGCAGCGGGACATTGCAGCGCCTTTCGTTCCGGCTGCACCTCCCGCGACTCCCAGCCCTCGTGCGAGCGCCCCGAGCCCACCACCGCCCTCCGGACCTGGAAAGCCGCTGCCGCCAGTTTCACCAACCGCTAAAACTCAGGAGCTGCAGCCATTGCCGGCCGTGAGCCCTGCGCCGACGGGCTCAAAGTTTCGGACTCCTGCCAAGCCCAGCGGACAACCCAGACCTGTGGGTGCCCGGACCGGGACTGGAGGAGTACCACGCGTGGCAGCTCCTCGCGGTTCAAAGCCGGTAACGCCGCCGTCGCCGTCTGCTCGCGCTGTCAGGCCCTCAGCCGCTCCCGTCATCCCATCGATTGGCCCAACCAAGGCCACGCCACCGCCTTCGGTGGCCACAGCTAAGCCGCCAACCGGCGCGGCCCGAGGAATAGCACCACCTCAGGTCAATCGCCGGATTGAGGGCCACGCCCGGCTTATCGCACACCCCGAAGGATGGCAGTTCCCACTGAACGCCGTCCGCAGCGTAATCGGCCGAGGTGCAGCCGCTGGCCAACCTGTGGATATAGACCTTTCCCGTCTCAAGCGGGCTGGCCGGCGAGTGGCTGAGCGTCACGCCGAAGTAGTCTGCGAAGGCGGAAGCTATTTTATCCGTGATCTTGGAAGCTCGGCCGGTACCTACGTTGCCGAGGGTAGGCGATTGGGGCGCGACCAGCTCTATCGTCTTAAAAACGGCGACCGGGTAATGGTTGGCGACGTTAAACTCGAATTTCGCGAAGACCGGAACGGTCAAAATTAATGATGATTTGCCCGCAATGCGGTGAGTCAGCGCCCGATGGGGCTCGGTTCTGCGATCGGTGCGGTCAGGGCCTTGAGGCCAAGGATCTCTCACCGCCAGCTCCAACCTTAACGCCGCTTGCGGCGGATACGACGGTTGGCGGGCGCTACGTGATTGTCGAGTTGCTCACGCAAACTCGAACGGAGAACCGTTACCGCGTAGCCGAGCACCCGGCTAATGACACCTCAGGACCCGTTTACTGGCAATTACGCGAGGCATCGGGGCCCACGGCCGCTCCGGCTCAGCCGGAAGCGGACTGGGACCGGAAGGACGAAGCTGTCGCCTCGCCGGCGGAGGGTTCCGGCGGGCCGGAAGACAAAACCGCCGAGTTGCCGCCCTTGACCTC
>JAJYVB010000119.1 GCA_021792265.1 Deltaproteobacteria bacterium
AGTGCCTTGGCCCGTATTCGCGCTTTGCCTTGAAGGCAAGCGCCGCGTCCTACCAAAGATAATGGCGCACCATCCGCCACGAGTCCTTGAGATTGCTGCCGAACTCCAGCGCGACAGTCCCCTCAAAACCCGAATGCAGCTTGCAATCCTTGCACCGCAGGTCCTGCTTGGTGCGATAAAACTCCCAATCCGTTGCCTCATGCATCTGTGCAAAGGTCTTGTAGTGACCGTTGGTGATCAGATAGCAGGGGCCTTTCCATCCCTGAGGATTACGGGTAACGGTCGTCCACGGGCTGCACAGAAGGTCGCGATCGCCCACCAGGTAGTCCAGATAGACAGGCGTGTTCATGATCTTGTAGTGGCTAGCGAGCTTTCTGACCTGTCGAAACTTGTACGGCATCTCGCCGTTTTTGAGAAAGATGTCGTTGTTGAGCACCTGGTAATGGTACCCGGGCGTGACGAGTATGCCGTCAACGCCGAGATCGCCAAGCATGCGGATAAGCTGTTCGATCTCCTCAGCCGAGGTCTCGCGATAAATCGTTGAATTGGTTTGAACGCGATAGCCGCGCTCCTTGAGCAGCTTGATCGCGCGCACGCAGGTGTCGAACACGCCCGCCCGATCAACCACCCGATCGTGGGTTTCACGCATGCCATCGAGATGTATGTTGAAGCTCAGGTACGGGTCGGGTTCGACTTGGCGGATGAAGCGTTCGAGCAGCAAGGCGTTGGTGCAAATCTGGACGTGGCGGCGCTGCCCGATAAGCCCCTTGGTGAGGGGCACAATATGCTTGTACATGAGCGGTTCGCCGCCACAAATGGAGATAATCGGGGCGCCTGCTTCTTCGGCCGATCCCAGCGCTTCCTCAAGCGGCATCTGGTCGCGGATAGTTTCCTTGTACTCGACTATCCGGCCGCATCCGAGACACGCCAGATTGCAGGCGTGCAGCGGCTCGAGCATCAGAACCAGCGGGAAATATTTTTCGCCGCGCCGCCGCTGGGCGCGAATATAACGGCCCAAATCCAACATCAACTTGAGCGGCATTCGCATCGCGAGCTGAACTCCCTTTCAGGCTTTAGCCTGAGTTCCGGCCTTAACATTCGCTTGGGCGACGGCCCAAGCCTCGGCCGCTCTCAGGCCACGGCCTCGCCGTCGTCCGACCCGGCCTCGACGTTCTCGGCCAGAAGCCATCCGCGAACCATCGCCATCGCAGCCTGCGCATCCGGTTCGCCACTTCCGCTGAACAGAAACTCCACCAAGAGGCCGTTCAACGCTGACATTAGGTAGCCTGCCGCTCTGCCCGGCGCGTAGGTCTTGAGAAAGATGCCTTTCTCCTGGCCGCGAAAGATCAGGTCCGTCAGCAGATTGCGAAAGCCCTCGTAAA
The DNA here is from genome assembly GCA_021792265.1 of Deltaproteobacteria bacterium. Taxonomy (GTDB): domain Bacteria; phylum Desulfobacterota; class Binatia; order Binatales; family Binataceae; genus JAJYVB01. The sequence continues at coordinate 1,383 of JAJYVB010000119.1, forward strand.
TCTGCAGAACCTGCCCTTCTATCATCTCGGATTGACGCTCCCGATGGAGCATCTGAGCGAGGAAAAAGCGGAGCGACGAGGCGTTGTCCCGAACGAACACCAGGTAGAGTTCGATAAGTCTCTGCAGTTGCGCTGCCTCGTCCAGCGAGCCCGCCTCCTCCGCAAAGTCGATGAAATAAGGCTCAAACAGGCGTTGCAATACAGCCAGCAAAAGCTCTTCTTTACTCTTGAAGTGCCAAAAGATAAGGGCTTTGCTTACCTGTGCCTCGCGGGCGACATCGGCCATCGAGGTCTCGTGCGAGCCACGGCTTGCAAATAGCTTAGCCGCGCAAGACAGAATTTGGTCTCGCGAGCCCTGAGTACGTATCTTCTGAGCGGCAACCATTCAGCGCCACCTGGCGCAGCATTACATAGTCCAACCGGCCCAAAACCGCATTCGTACCGGTGCCCGCGCCGGTCTCTTTGGCGACGACATCGTTAGCCGTCACCAGCACCCCATCTACGGGACCTAACCACGCGGTCAATCAGAAGTTTCTACGAGATCAACCCGCAAAGTCAATAGCAAGAGTCAGCCGAGTCTGGGCAATAACCGGCCTGATCGGCTCCTATCGTCCACTGGAACCGCACCGAACTGTCGAGCAGCGAGCAGCCCCAACAGGCGCCCGGTTGGCACGTTAACCCAAGGCAACCGGTAGCCCGTCGCGGCGCGCCGACGCGCGCGCCGCGGCGATGAGATCCAGGGCGATCCTGACCTCGCGCAGATTTTGACGCGCCCCGGCGCTGGCTGGACCGGTCGCTATCGCGCGCTCGAACTCCTCGGCGACACCGGCAAACCATGCCCGATGGTACGAATCGTCGGGGGCGTCCTCGACGGTAAACGTGCTGCGGCGGCCAGTGGCGAGCGTCGTGAGGGTCAAGCGGTCGCCGTCGATTTCAACCGATGCGGCGTCGCCTTCGAGGACCGCGGTGGTGGCGCGCCGGTCGGCGATCCAGGAAAGCTTTGCGCTCGCTGAAATTTCGCCGAAGCGAGCCTCGACCTCGGCGGTCGCGTCTGCCTCAGAGCCCGGTTCGAAACCGAGACGCGCCTCCACTGATTGCGGCTCCCCTGCCCCCGCAAGCCAGGTCATCAGGTAGAAAACATGCCACCCGTGGTCAATGAGGATTCCTCCGCCCTGTGCCGGGTCAAGCCGCCAGGCTTCGCGCGCAAGGCTGCGACCACCCGCCGGTACAGTCCTTAGGCGGGTAAAGGCGAGACGGCGCAGCGTTCCCAACTCGCCAGCCCGTACCATCTCGCCAACGCGCCGGTACGGCGGTGCATACTTCCAGTTGTGAACGCACATCAGGACACGGCTACGACTGTGAGCGAGCGACTCCAGCGCGATTCGCTCCGCCGGCTCGAGACAGAGCGGTTTTTCGACCAGCGCGTGGATACCGGCCTCGAGCGCCTGTTTTGCAGCCGCGACGTGCGACGCCGGGGAACTTGCGATATCGACGAAGTCGAGCCGCTCGCCGCTAAGCATGAGTTCCAGGCTTTCGTAGACATGCAGGTCCGCAACGGTCTGCAAGGCGGCATGGCGGCGTTTGGCGTCTGGTTCGCAGATCGCCACGATTTGGACCCCCGGCCTGTGAAGCCAGGTGGGCATATGAGCCTGTTCGGCGACCTGCCCGAACCCTACTATCGCCCCGCGAAGCGCCACGATCTGTTACGCGCCGCGCGCCCCGGAAAGTATGTGGTAAACAGCGTATCGCGGCCACGACCTGATCGGCGCACGCCTGTACTCGGGCATAGTCACGGTCAGGCCATCCATTCTTTTGCGAGTTGTTCAAGTTCCGCCTCGAACTCACGGGGCGCAAGCTTGTGGACACTCAGAATGATGCGATGGACGCCAGCAGCGCGGTATCGCTCACGCGCCTCTTTGGGCCCCTCCCCCTTGGCGACTTTGGGGCCGCTGACCGAAATTTCCAAATCCTCGAAGCGACGCCCGGCCTCACTGCAAAGCTCGCGCAAACGAGTGACCCCCTGGGCTATCTGTTCGGCGCTGTGATGGAGCGGCATCCAGCCGTCGGCGAAGGCAACGACGTTCTTAAGCGCCCGCTCACCGGCCGCGCCGATAAAAATCGGAGGATGAGGCTTCTGGACTGGCTTGGGGTAGCTTCTAACCGCCGGAAAGCTGATGAACTTCCCCTGGAAGCCGGCCTCGGACCGGCTCCAGAGTTCCTTCATTGCCGCGATGTACTCGCGCGTGATGGGCCAGCGGCGGCGAAAGTCGGCACCCATGATTTCGGTCTCGTCGGCGAGCCATCCGCCGCCTACACCGAAAATGAAGCGTCCCCCCGAGTAACGATCGAGCGTGGCGATCTCCTTGGCGAGCAGCAGTGGGTTGCGCTCGGCAACCAGGCATATTCCCGTGCCGATTCGCAGGCGGGTGGTATTAGCGGCCGCGAGCGACAGCAAGACGAACGGATCGGGCATGTGCGAGTAGAATTCCGGTATCGGACCGCCGGCTGGGAAGGGGGTGCGATGGCTTACGGGGATCACCGGATGCTCGGGGAAGAAGAGCGCCTCGAAGCCCAGATCTTCGCAGCGCCGCGCGATCGCGCCCGGATCGGCTTTTTCTTCCGAGAGGAACGCGATCATGCTGATCTTCATTGGCGCTTGCCTCTGCCGTGGTCCGCTCAAAAAGATCTAAAACTCACCTGCCTGCGTCGTCCCATCCGAAGAACTCGCTGGCGCAAACGAAACTTCCGATTCCGGCCGCACGCGCGGCCAGCTCGTCGATCTCCTGATCGCCCACCATCGTCGAAGCGGCCAGGTCGACGCCGTAGGTGCCGGCGAGTTCTTGCATCATCCCGCCCGCCGGCTTACGGCATCCGCACCGGTCGCTGTCGTCGTGCGGGCAGATCTTCCAACCGCTCAGGATATCGCCAAGCTGGCGGTCCACTTCCACGATCGCGGCCTCGACCTGCTCGAGGCGCAGGCGCCCGCGTTTGACCCCAGCCTGGTTGGTGACGACGAAGATCAGACAATCGCGTATTGGAGCAAGCTTTTCGCGCACTCCCGTCAGCAGCTCGACGCTTACGTTGCCGAGACGGTCGATAGGAAGCTGCCGCGTTTCGTCCATCTTGACCAGCGTCCCGGCCAGGTCAAGAAAAAGTCCCCGATTCCCAGTTGTCATCGCTTTCCGCCCCTCATCGCCGCACCCGCCATGCAAGCACGCTTGCCAGTCGGCGTCTTGGTTGTCTCGCACGCCGGCTACACCGCGTCAAGCTGCCGGCCTGAGCGCGATGCTATCGGCCGGATGCAGTTTGCCTGGTTGTGCGCGCAAAACCCGCTTTTCCACGCGCCAGCTTGCGATAAAGCGCCAAGCAAATCCTTGCCTCGCGAGAACGTTTGGTCTAAAAGGCGAAATTAAAGCCCGAAGGAAAGCGGTAATCCGAGCTACGGAGGGGCCAATCATGAAGTCTTGTGCAAGCTGTCGTCCATATCTGCTTAAGACCGTAGGTATTCTTCTAAGTGTACTCCTTATCAAAGCTACACCAGTCCATGCTCAGCTCACTTTCAAGATCGCGTACCGGCCGCACGCCCTAGGTTTCGGCCGTGAGGTCGTCCTTGGCACAACCGGCGCGCCAAGCAAGCCGAAAAATGTTGTGCTTATCAATCAAGGCACCGCGTTGATAAGCCTCGCCCCGCCCGCCGCCAGCGGCGATTTCATCGTCGATAACGCAAGCACCACCTGCGGCCCAACCCTGGCGGCCAAAAGTAAGTGCGACGTGGCCGTGGTCTTCCAACCCACCGCCATCGGAAAACGCACCGGCGTTCTCACCCTCGTCAACGACTCGAGTAACGCGCCCAAGATCTCCGTGCCCTTAACAGGTATCGGCGTGCCGGGCCGGCTCACTTATCATCCGAAATCGATCGGATTCCCTCGTACGCTTGTCGGTTCGACCAGTTCCAAGATCGCGACCGTGATGCTTGTCAACAACAATCCGATTGCGATGACGATCTCGAGCATCGCGGCCAGCCCCAGTCCCACTTTCGCGGAGACCAACGGATGCGGCAACAGCCTCGCCGCACATTCGAAATGTCCCGTGCAAGTCACGTTTTCGCCGACGAGCCTTGGCGTCCAGAGAGGTGCGCTAACGATCAGCGACGATGCGGCCGGCGGGTCGCAGAAAGTCGCGTTACACGGGACCGGCTCAGCGGCGCCGGGCGCCAGAAGCAATGTGGGGTACGTTGTGATGGGCTCCGTCATCAATTCCTTGAATCAGTCGGCGCTGTTTGCAATTCCGTGGCTCAAGACAGAAAGCTTCTCCGATCAGTGGGTCATTTTTCCTGTTACCAGTGACTCTATACTATCGCTGGCCGCGGTTAGTCCGTTGCAGGCCAGCGGCTCCGCATGCGTCTTCGCCGGCGGTTACGAATCCGGGAATCTTTATTCCTATAGCTTCAACCCTGCTACCGGCGCGCCAACGCTTGTGAGTGCCGTCGTCACCGGAACGCCGGACAGTTTCCCGAACGGTACCGTCCGGCCGAACGCAGACTACATCTACTTGCTGAAAAATCCCTCCGGCACGACCTGGAACGTTGACGTTTACTTGGTGGCGCCGGACTGCTCGGTTGTTTCTAAAAACACCATCGCGGCGCCCAGTGCTGCCATCAGCGCCTCAACTGACAGCACCGGGCAGAATCTCTTCATAGTCGGAGACTGCCCGGGCAACGGCGGCAATAGCTGCATTTATACCTACTCGCTAACCAATCCTGCTTTGCCAAGTGCGACGGGGACACCGCTGCAATTGCCCGACCCCGGATGCCGTCCCTCGAACGGGATAGTTGGCGTACTCTCGGGCTTTGTCCCGGTGCCCGCGACCGAAGTTCTGGCTGCCGTGGGCGACGCATGCTCCGGCTCGGGCGGGGCCGCCAACGACCACATTTTGTCCTACCTTTACGGTTCAGGCGGCTTGGCGTTTGGTTCGACTCTCAGCATTTCGCCATGGCAACCATCCGGCTTGACTGCAGAGCCAAGCGGCCAGTGGGTGTACTATTCAGCGACCCAACAGACTCCAACAGCGACAGAGGACGCGCTCGTACAATTTGACGTGGATCAGAGCACCGGAACGCTCAACGAAAGCCCCTCCGGCCCGACGCTCCTTCCGAGTTCAGTTGAGGGCGGTGCCGGCGCGGTAACTTTCGGCAAGGATACGATGGGGCATGAATGGATTTTCGAGGCGGTAGGCAACGGGGCCGCAGCTTGGGCGCTCGACCCGGCCAGCGGCAGTTTAACTTTCAAAGCGACCTCGCCAGCGCCGCTAAATTTCGAAGGTGGGCTGACGCCCGAAACGCTAGGCTTCGTGCCGTGAGTTCGCGTGTCTGAGCTGATGAACAGCAAACGATCGAAGGAGCACGCAAGCAAGCGTCTGACGAGATGGCCGTGCTTTGCAGCAGCCGCGGCAGCTTGCCTGGCGCTGATGATCGGCATCCAAGCGCGGTCAGAATCCGGCGTGCTCCCGAACGTGAACCGGCGTCCTTTCGCTCATCGAGGGGTCGCGCAAGCGATCCTGCACGTCGTGCCGATTCCAGAACCGGGAGCGCGAAGCGGTCTCGACGCGGTCGCGATGGTGCGCCCGGGTGAACTGTGGGCAGTCGGAGCCTATCAGACCGCGAATTCCGACCTCACCCTGACCATGCACCTTCAGGGAGGAAGTCGAACGGTCGTGCGCTCGCCCAACCCGTCGCCCGGATGGGCGCATTTCTTCGGCGTGGCCGGCAAAGGAGCCAACGACGTATGGGCGGTTGGAACGTACGCCCCCAGCAACGCCGGCTGGCCTGACCTGCCCTTTCGCGCGCTAGCCGAGCATTGGAACGGCGCGCGGTGGAGAGTGATTCCCACGCCCAACCTGGGAGCCGCCGATGTCCTGTTTGCCGTCGCCGTGGTCGGGCCAGACAACGTCTGGGCCGTGGGCGGTTACTACAACTTCAAAATCTCCTTCGAGAACCTCCAGTGCGAACACACCGCCCACACCCTGGTCGAGCACTGGAACGGCCGAGTCTGGCGCGTAATTGCGAGTCCCGACCCGGGAAGAGGCGCATCCTTTGCTCAGCCGTGCGGCCCTTCTCATCCGCTGACCAGCGTCAACGTGCTGTCAGGCGTGACGGCGCTGGGACCCCGAAACGTCTGGGCCGTCGGTCATTACTGGGACGGCAGGGCGAACCGCACTCTTGCCGTCCACTGGAACGGGCGGCGTTGGACACGCGTGGCGTCGCCCAATTCAAGCGCGGCGGAAAATATCCTCTATGGTGTCGCCGCGCCCGCCCCGCGCGACATATGGGCGGCCGGAACCTATCGTCCCACGCCGCGCGAGCCCTACCGCACGCTGATTGAGCACTGGAACGGCCGGGCGTGGCGAGTGATTCCAAGTCCAAGCGTGCCCGGACAGGATAGCCAGCTCTATTCGATCGCGGCGCGCGGCCGGTCGGTATGGGCAGTTGGACGCCATGACGGCGCCGGCGGAGGCGGGCTCGCAGAACGATTGGACAGCACGCGATGGGTAATCGTGCCGAGTCAGAAAGCCGGCGACTGTGCGTGCAGCAACGCCTTGAATGGAGTCGCGGTTGGTCCGGATGCGGTGTGGACCGCGGGCGAGTTCAGCGGCGCGGCGGTCCATAAGAGCGTGGTCGAGATCGCCCGGCGCGAGCCCCCGCGAGCAATGACGCGCGCGCTCAGCGTCGGCGATCCCGATTACCCTGGACGCCGCTGACAACGCAATGCCAGGTGAAATCGGAGAATTCCTCGGCTACTGCCAGCGCCGCGCTAGTGCCGGAGCCCCACAATGAATGCGCCGCTTCAGCTCTATCACGGGCTCGCTTCAACCTGCTCGAAAAAGGTCCGGCTCTGCCTGTACGAAAAGGGGCTCGAGTTCGAGAGCCATCTGCTGGACCTGCAAAAGTTCGAGCAGCACCGCCCGGAGTATCTGCGCCTCAACCCCAACGGCGTTGTGCCGACATTGGTCCACGAGGGCAAGCCGATAATCGAGTCCAATGTGATTATCGAGTACATCGACGATTGTTTCCCGCAAAACCCGTTGTCGCCCGCGGCTCCTTTCGATCGCGCGCAGATGCGGCTGTGGATGAAATTCTCCGAGGATACTGCCTACCAGGCGGTCTACGCGCCGACGTGGCAAAAATTGCGCTCCCGCGCTAAGGAAGGCCTTGCCGCAAAAGCTGCGGAGCAAACCCTGTCCCGGATTCCTACCGCAGAACGGCGCGAGCGGTGGCAAAAGATGGCGCGGGGCGGCTTCTCGGCCGCCGAGATCGAACAGGCTTACGAGCGGATGCGCGTCTGCCTGGCGAAAGTCGAAGATGCTCTTGCCGAATCGCAGTGGCTTGCGGGGCGAAGTTATTCGCTCGCGGACACAGCGATGGTCCCGTTTATCGATCGCATCCGCAATCTCCGCCCGGATTTTCTCGCACAGGGCCAATACTTGCGCGCACAGGAATGGTACGCTCGGATACGCGCGCGGCCGGCGTTCGACAAGGCTTTTAACTTCAAGGACGACCCACGCGCTGCAGAGTTACCCAATCTCTGAGCACGGCCGGCAAACCGATACGCCCGACTTTATGCCGACGATGACGCCACGTGAACTGCCGGAGAGCGGCGAAGCCGAATCGCGGCCACGTTACGGGGCTGAGGCGCGCAGCCTCTGGCCGCTTGACCCAGCGGTTATTTACCTCAATCACGGCGGGTTCGGTGTCACGCCGCACGAGGTTTTGGCGGTTCAGGCGGGATGGCGCGAGCGCATCGAGCGCAATCCTACGCGATTCTTTACCGTCGAGATGCCGCCCGCGCTGCGCGAGGCTGCGGCTGTGCTGGCCGCCTATATGGGCGCGCGTGGCGAGGATCTCGCGTTGGTTGAGAACGCCACCGGCGGTTGCAACGCCGTGCTGCGATCGCTGAATTTCTCGCCGGGTGATGAGATTCTCGTTACCAACCTCGGCTATCCGGCCATCAACAACGCCGCGGCGTATGCCGCCCAGCGAGCCGGCGCTTGCGTGGTGACTGTAGAAATCGACCTGCCCGTGCGCAGCGAGAAGACGCTGCTGGACGCGATCGCGGGCCGCCTCAGCCGTCGTACGCGTCTGACG
>JAJYVB010000120.1 GCA_021792265.1 Deltaproteobacteria bacterium
CTTCCTTGGCGCAGAGGTAAACTACCGGCCCTGAAAAAACTTCCTTCTTGCAGCTTGCGCCCAACCAGCAGGTTGGTGAAAAAGCCTCTTCACCAACCTGCTGCCCTCACTGTAGTCTCTCCCGGAGGGAGAGAGCTAAGAGAAAGAAGCCGCTTTTCGCAGGGTGTTGAGCCCCAATGTCGCTCGCGCGTGGAAGTCTCTTGTTTCTCAACACCCTGCTCGGTTCGATGCGTGGCGGCCGAAGTCACTCCTGTTGCTGGCCGTTTGACGGCCGCGACTCGCCAGGCTCGGCTTCGCGCCCCAATTCGGCGGCCAGAAATAGACGCAGACGCTCCTCGATCTCCCGGTCACGGGTGCCATGCCCGTTCTTGCGCCAGAGGCTCAGCGGGATGACCGCCTTGGCCATGTGGCGATGGCCGCCGGCGCTCCCGATGGCCCCGAACAGCCGCCGTACCAGCTCACCGGCATTGGCTCGACCAAGCCCGGGATTGCGCACCGCGACCACCAGGTTGGGGCCAAGCTTGCCTGCCACCGCTACCCATTCGGCACCCTCGAACTGAAGGCACAATTCAGCCATCTGAACGATAAGGTGGTCTCGCTCGACACGCCCTAGATTGAGCACAATCAGCCCGTTTTGTACCTCCAGGCGGCTCATCACACGCGCGATTACGCGTGCAAACGGCACCGGGAATTCGGGCCGGTCGATCTGTTGGATGAGGTTGTAGTTGGCGAGCGGATAGAGGTGGATAAAAGCCTGCCAGTCATCATCGGTCACCCGCCGCGACATTGTTACCGTGTCGCTGCGAACGCCGTACAGGAGTGCCGTAGCAAGCCGCTCGCTGATTCGCTCTCCGGCGCACATCAGGTACTCGGTCATGATGGTGGCGGTCGAACCGTAGCGGGTGCGGATATCTTCAAAAGCGGCGTTGGATGACGCGTAGCCGGGGTGATGGTCGATCACGATGTCAGTGTGTTCGAGACGGCCGCCGAAGTACGGCGGCTGGACATCGACCATCGCGATCTTGTCGAAACCCCGGAGAATTTCAGTGTCGGCTGCCTCCACTTCGATTTCCAGGAGCCGCACCATCTTGCAGTTTTCCGGCCGGGTGACGGGGGTGAAGCTGAAGATCGGGGTAGTGAGCTTGTTACGGCCCAGCAAGGTGCGCAAAGCCATGGCGCTGGAGAGCGCGTCAGGGTCGGGATCGTCCTGCAGGACGATTGCGATGCGGTCGCCGTCTTTCACCAGGGCATGCAGTTCCTGGATTTTTTGCTTGGTAAGGACTTCGTCCATGGGAAGCCGCATGGCCCGAGTTTGGCGGCCAGACAGCGCTCAGCGGGGTCAACAGCTTGCTCGAAGGTCTGTTGTACCCGTCCGCCCGCGGCCGCCCCCGGCGTTGGCTTTGGCCGTCACGATTGGGAAGAATAACCCTGTGCCTTTCGATAACATAAGGACCGGCAAGCGGGCAATTGGCTCGCGGCCCGATGTGTGTACGGCGGTGGGAGCCGTATGGCTCTTTAGTTCAGCCATCTGCCGTTCGGTCAGAACTGCGAGCCGCGTCCTGACCGGCCAGCCGATGCCGGCCTATGGGAATTAGGTTCTTCAGCGGGAAAGAGCGCTCTGAAAAGCGCAGGGCCGCGTGTCCACGATGGAAAACCGTCAGTGCGAGATATGCAGGAAGCCGCTTTCAGAGTGGCTCCTACATCTAAGCGTCGAGGATAGCTCGGGATTTGGCGCCGAGGCCTTTATCTGCCCCAACTGCGGGGTTAAGCTCAGGCTCGCTTCGGAAAAGATGCGCGACCTGCAGATCGACCCCTGGCTGCACGAAGCAGTTGCACGTGTGCTCCGGGGCAGGAGTGAATCGTGACGGCCTCTGCACCAGGCGCTAGTCCTCAGAAAGCCGAGTTCTGGCCTTACGCAGAAGCCGGTAAGCTCGCCGCGCGGGCTGCCGGCTACCCGCCTGAGCGTTCGGTGGTGTTCGAAAGCGGGTTTGGCCCGTCCGGACTGCCTCATCTGGGAACGATGGGGGAAGTCCTGCGGCCGGCCTACGTCCGGCAGGCTTTTGCGGCGCTCGAGCCGTCGCGCTCAAGCCGATTAATCGTTTTCATCGACGATATGGACGGCCTGCGCAAGGTTCCCGAGAGTCTTCCCGATCGCGAGGGCGTCGCCGCGTTTCTGGGGCGTCCGGTAGCGCAAATTCCGGACCCGTTCGGATGTTGCTCGAGCTTTGCGGGCCACATGATAGGGCTTTTGCGTGTCTTCCTGGCTCCGGCCGAGGTTGACTACGAGCTTTTACGCGCCAGCGAGATGTATTCGACTGGGCGCTTCGATGAGGTTTTGCGCCGCATCCTTGTTCTTCACGGGGAAATAATAGCGATCGTCGCACCGACCCTGCGCGAGCAAAATCGCGAGAACTGGTCGCCGTTCATGCCCGTGTGCCCGGCATGCGGCCAAGTGAACTCGACGCTTGTGACCGCGCACCGTCCTGAACGCGATAGCGTCGAGTTCTCCTGCCAGCGCTCGTTCGGCGGCGCTCACGGATGCGGGTTTCGCGGCGAAAGGTCCGTTCTCGGGGGCGGCGCCAAAGTGCAGTGGAAGGTGGACTGGGCGCTGCGATGGCGCGTGCTCGGGGTCGATTACGAACTCTACGGCAAGGACCTGATTGACTCGGCGCGCATCTCGGGACGTATCGTGCGCCTGCTTGGCGGAACGCCGCCGCTTGGCTTTCCCTTCGAAATGTACCTCGACGAAGCCGGACACAAGGTCTCGAAATCGATCGGGCGCGGAGTTGGGGTCGAGCAATGGCGGCGCTACGCCCCCATCGAGGTGCTCAAGTACTTTCTCATCCTCAACCCGCAACGGGCGCGCAAGCTCTTCCTGGAGTCGATCCCGCAGTACGTCGATGAATACCTCGACGAACTGCGCGCCTGGTCGGCAGCACCCGAGGACGCGCGGCGTAACTCGCCGCTGACTTTCGTGCTGCAGAGGAATAGCGCCCGCCGGTTCGCCTCGCAGCTCAGCTTCGCAATGATAATGAACCTGGTCGGAGCCTTGGGCACCGACGACCGCCAACTTATCCGCGCCTATCTACAACGGTACGACCAAGCGACCGGCGCAGACCCCGAAACCGAGGCTCTGGTGTCGACGCTCGTTGAATGCGCGATCAACTACTATCGAGACTTCGTGGAACCTGCCAAACAGCGCTTCGAACCTTCAGAACATGAACGCGCGCACCTTGGCGAGTTGATCGCCTGGCTCAAAAGCCATCCTGACGCCGAAGCGGACGAGATCGAACGTGCCGTTTACGAGATCGGGCGCCTCCACTACGACAAGCCCGGCAAAATTTTCCCGGTCGTCTATAAAGCCCTCTTGGGCCAGGAGCGCGGACCGCGACTGGGGTCTTTTTTCCGCCTTACGACCCCGGCGCGCGCCGCCGAAATCCTCGAACGCGCCCTCGAAACCAGCTAACGCAACGAAAAAAGCGACGCAGGTGACGCGCCCGCAAAAGTACACTTCGGTAGGCGCGCCGCAAGGGTCTTCCGACCCGCCGGGTCTCGTTCCGGGGGGCATTCGTCGGTGCTGATTTGAATGCCACTGTTGACTGTAGCCCCAATGTTGCCCCGGTTTGCTCCTTGCCGAGTTGCGATCTCGAGACTTTAGTTTTGTTTGACGCCGTCACCAGTTCTTCTTATGGTCGCGTCGTCAGCAGAGGCATCCGAAACGCCGCGTAGCTCGAGACTTTGTCGATGGCCGCACGGCCATCGGGGGAGGACGTGCCGTGGAGACTTGGCGAGTGTTAACGCTGGCGTCAGCCGTATTTGCGGTGATGTTCGGGACCTGCGCGACGGTCCGCGCGCAGACAGCCGCTCCAACCCCCGCCCCGGCACCTACCAATCCCAACTGGTGCCCTGGCGTCCCGGAAAGCCCGCCTCCCCCCGGATGGTCCGCCAGCGACTGGGCTGGGTTTTACAAATCATGTTCGTCCACCGGCTTGCCACGCAGCGCACTGATCGGCTGCTCACACGTGTGCAATGGCGCTCGAGCTGCCTGGGCAACCTCCCACAATGCGCCTCCCGCGAACCGGTATCTCTCCACTAGCCGCCCCCAAGGCCCTATCCCGCTTCCCGGCGGCGGGGAGGGCTATATTCTGCCGCTCCTGCCACCGCCCGGGCCACCTGGGGCCTCGCCGATGCCCAGCGCGCCGCAAGGGTCTTCCGACCCGCCGGGCCTCGTTCCGGGGGCATTCGCTGGTGCTGATTTGAATGCCCTGAACGACGGGCAACCGCCCGACGTTGCTGCGGACGTTTCGCCAACACAGAACGTCGAGTTCGTGAATTTTTTGGGCCTGTACATCTGGGCCAAACCTGCGTTGCCAATCTTGTCGCCGGCACCGACGCCCGAGGCCACCGTTTCAATTAACGGCCTCTGGTGCACGGGGAACGGAGCAAACGGATCGCCCTTGAGCGGATGCTCCAGTAACGGCGATGGAACTCTAGCCTCGGGCTATAACTTGGCCGATCCCCAAGTCGGCTATGACATCTCACTTGGCCGGTGAGTGGTGACCGGCTTGACCTACCACTCGTCTACTCCAACCCCTACTGCGAGTCCCAGTTCGACTGCCAGCCCCACTCCGACGCCGAGCCAGTCTGCTACGCCCAGCGCGACGCCGACACCCCCGGATTACGCATACTTGGCCGTCTCGAACACGGGAACCGCTAAAAGAATCAGCCTCACAAAAGAGGTCCTCTTTTGTGAGCTGATAAGATATTGACCAAAATGCCCAATGTCCTATGGCACCGGCATGAAGAAGTCGAGCGCACGCCACTGGCCGGCTTTCACTTCTACCGTGCGGTTGTAACCGCCGGCTCTTACGATGTAACGGCCCGGAGCGAGAGCAACCGCAAACCTGCCATAGCGGTCGCATTGGCCTTGCGTGACGGCAGTGTGGTGCGCGGCGTCCAATACCTCGACACACGTACCGTGCACGTAAAACGACACTCCGGGAGGAGCGCCCCCGCCTCCTGAAACCTGCCCGCATATTCCCGCACCGGCAGCGGACGGCGGCGGGCACGCGCTGTTAAAGTTCGGCGGCGCGGACGCCCGCGGGTAGGGCTTGCCTCGCTGAGCGCTGGCTGACGCGGCCGCTATCGCCACGTCGGCCGCCGCAATCACCAGAAGCAACCTGAGCTTGAGCATCCCAAGGCGCCGCGCGCGCCCGCCGCGCGCTTCGGTTGACTTGCGCACGTCATGAACGATCGATTCGCAAGCGCGCACGCTTCGGAATTCTGAACTCCGGCAACCCAACTTCGCGCCAGAGGTCCAGTGCACGCGTCATCATCTCTCTGGGCGGCAGCGAGAATGGACCGGCGTCGGCTTTTTGGGTCGCATCGATCACGAGCTTGCCGCCCGGAACTGCCCTGTCTTCGGCAGTGCGGGTCGAGGGGTCCATGTTGAGGGGATAAAAAACATCGTCGATAACAACCGTGTCGCGCGCCGGGTTGAAAAGCGAGCTCAGCGCCCAGTCCAGATGCACCGGATCCCGGATATCGACGTCGGCATCGACGACCGTCACGCGTTTTACCGGCGTAACATCGGCGACCATTCGCCCGACCCGCTTTCCGTGGCCCGGATATTGCGGCGCCAACGCCACCACGCAGTGGGCGAGCAAGCCGCCGAAAGTCAGGTCGATATAGACGTCGCGCACGTTGGGTTCTCCAAGGTCGTAACGCAGCATCTTGAGGATCAGGCCGGCGTTGGTGAGGCTTTGGATTACGGTGCTTTCGCTCGGCGGCATCTGACTGGTGTAGCCGTAAAATATCGGGTCCTTGCGATGGGTGATCGCGGTAACCCTGGCCATCGGACGCTGGCCTATTGGTCCCATAAAGCCGGCAAATTCGCCAAAGGGTCCTTCCTGTTCGTGCTCGCCCGGCCTGATCTCGGCTTCGATGACGATTTCGGCGTTTGCCGGTACGAGCAGATCGACAGTCTTTGCCCGCGCCAGCGCTACCGGCTCTCCCTTAAGCCCGCCGGCAACGCGGATTTCATCGGACCCGTAAGGCAGATTCGCGACGGTTGCCAGATGAACTTCGGGTTCGGCTGCAATCACCCACGCGATCGGCGCAGGTTTGCCCTGCTCCCAGTAGGAGCGGCAGCAAAGATGGCCGTGCCGGCCCGGATTCAGGTTGATCGCGAGGCGCCGGTCGTCCAGCACCCGCGTCCGGTACACACCGAGGTTCTGGACGCCCGAGCGAGCGTCGCGCGTGACGACAATCGTCGTCAGGTACGGTCCGATATCTTTTCCCGGGGTCCAGACCGGGATCGGCAGGCGGCCCAGGCGCGCCCCGTCGCCTTGGACTATCACCTCCTGGCAGGGCGCATCTTCAACCACCCGAGGCGCGACGGGATTGAGCAGAGCGCGGACCCATTTGGCATTGATCTCATCGGGAGCGGCCTGAAGAGCGGCTGCGTAAGTTTCGGTCGAGGCGCCGAGCGCTGCCGTGACCAGTGGAATGTCAGATCCCGCGACATTTTCGAAGAAAAGGCCGAAGCGCTCTTCGTCCGGCAGAGCCTGGAACATCCATTTGGCCAGGCAGGCGGGTTCCCAGGATGGATCGACGCGCCTGGCGATTCGCCGAAGTTTCCCGCGACGCTCCAGCGCGGCGAGAAAATCTCTCATCCGTTGGTAAGCCATTTCAGCCTCCGATTCTCTGCTGCGCTCAAAATCCCAGCCGCAGGATGAAATTCGAAGCCGTCAAGAGACACTTGCCGGCTTACGGTTCGCCGGTATCTACGGGCGCGCCGGCCTTCCCGGAGTTCTAGTCCCGGCGCCCCCCTCGGCAGGCTGACGTATAGAAGAAATGCGCGCCCTAGCGCAAGTTTGGAAAGCGCGGGCTGCCGTGTAACTGTTGATTTGCTGGCAAGCCCGTTTAGCCAACGGTGCAACGTACAGAGAGGTAAACGATATTTACCGGTTGGGCGCAGACTCCGTGCCGCCCTGGGTTGATTGCCTTGTCCCGCGTCGGAGCCACCAGGCGTAGAGCGGCGGCAGAAGCAGGAAGATGGCCAGTGGCTCCGTAATCATCCCGCCCACCACCGGCGCCGCGATCTGCCTCATCAGCGATCCGCCGGTTGGCGCCTCGCCGATGAAGATCGGCAGCAGCCCGAACAAAAGCAGCGAAAGCACCATCACACGCGGCCGCAATCTTCTCACTGAGCCTCGCGTTACGCTAAGTTCGATCTCCGAGGCGTCGAGCGGAGCGCCTTTTGCCGCCTCGGTTTCTCGCATATCCGCGATAATGTAAGTCAGCATGACCACGCCGCCCTCGACGGCGAAGCCGAGCAGCACGAGCATCCCCATCCACGCCGCGATACTCATGTCGTAGCCTAGCAAGTACATTGCCCATATCCCGCCGGTTGCCGCGAAAGGCAGGCAGAAAAGCGCGAACAGCGACTCGGCGACCCCTCCGAAATTTACATAGAGCACGACAAAACTGATCAGCACCGCGACGGGCGTGACATAGGCAAGCGTACGGATCGCGTCTTTCAGGTAAAGATACTCGCCGCTCCAGACCATCGAGTAACCGCGCGGCAGTTTGACCGCGCCAAGCACCCGGCGCGCCCTCCTGACGTAACCGCCTATATCGACGCTTGGCTTGAGATCGATATAGATCCAGTTAGTCAGCCGGCCGTTCTCAGTTTTGATCGCGGTAGGACCGTTGACGCTCTCAATTCGGGTCACCTGGGACAGCGGTGTTTGGGCTCCCGACGGCGTGTAGAGAATCACGCGACCCAGGGCACCCGGCGTGTCGCGCAGTTCTCGCGGGTAGCGGACGTTCACCGGATAACGCTCTTCGCCTTCGACCGTGGCAGTGACGTTCAACCCGCCCATCGAGAGCTGGACAGCGTCCTCGACATCGCCGACGGTAAGGCCATAACGGGCCGCTTCGCGCCTCAGCACATGGAAGTTGAGGTAGTTGGCTTCGTAGACGCGATCGGATAGCACGCTGCGGGTTCCCGGCACGCTGCGCAAACGCTCCTCGATATTGCGCCCGATCGCTTCAAGCCGTTCCAGATTATCGCCAAGCAGCTTCAGTCCGAGGGTAGTCTTCACGCCGGTGTTGACATTATCGACGCGCATCTTGACGGGCATGCTCCAGGCGTTGATTATCCCGGGAAACCGCAGCGCCCGGTCCATCGCGCTCACGAGCCTGGCGGGCGTCATAC
Organism: Deltaproteobacteria bacterium; assembly: GCA_021792265.1. GTDB lineage: Bacteria > Desulfobacterota > Binatia > Binatales > Binataceae > JAJYVB01. The sequence continues at coordinate 8,222 of JAJYVB010000120.1, forward strand.
CCGGCCGCCACCGATCCCGCGGCCGAAGCTCGATTAGGATCTCGCCCATGTACAGGTTTACCGAGTCGGTGGCAGTTTCGGCCCGGCCCATCTTGCCGAGTACGTGTTCGACCTCGGGAAATTTCATAATAATGCGATCGGCGCGCTGCATCAGGAGCTTCGACTGAGTGATCGATATTCCCGGATACGCTGTCGGCGCGTAAACGAGATCGCCCTCGAAGACCGAGGGCAGGAACTCAAGCCCGATGCGCGATGAGGGAAGAATTGTACTGAGCAGTGCGCAGGCGAACAGCACGCCAACAGCCTTGCGATGGCTCATCGCCCAGCGGAGCAGTGGCCGGTAGAGCGACTGGAAAAAACGATCAAGGAAGTCGTGTTCACCGCCCTGGATCTTTGCGCGGCCGCGACGCGGCGCCGGCGCCCTCATCAGGTAGGCCATCAGCGCTGGCGTCACTGTGATCGACAGGAGTGCTGCCGCCGCCATGCAAAGCGTTTTGGTGGCCGCGAGCGGCTTGAAGAGCTTGCCCGCCTGGGCTTGAAGCGCGAACACCGGGATGAAGCTCAGCGTGATGATGAGCAGGGAGAAGAAAAGCGCCGGCCCGACTTCGGCTGCGGCCTTGACGATCGCCGTTTCGCGTTCGAGCACATTCTCCGCGAGGCCGCGATGGGCATTTTCGACCATCACTACCGCGGCGTCCACCATCGCGCCGATAGCGACGGCGATGCCGGCCAGCGACATGATATCGGCGCTGACGCCGCGGTAGTACATGACGACCGCGGCCAGCAGGATTCCACCAGGAATGGTCAGAACGGCGACGGCTGCGGCGCCGAAATTCAGCAAGAACACGGCGATTACAGCTACGACGATGACGCATTCTTCGACAAGCTTGGCGCGCAGCGTAGCAATGGCACCCGCAATAAGCGCTGAGCGGTCATAGACAGGAACAATCCGCAGACCGGGCGGCAGATCGCGCCGAAGCTCACGCAGCCGCTTCTTGACCCGGCCGATAACAGCCAACGCATTCTCGCCGGCACGCATCTCGACGATGCCGACGACTGCCTCACCCTTGCCGTCGAGGTCCGACACGCCACGCCGCAGCTCCGGCCCGGCGTGCACGTCCGCAACGTCGCTCAGGTAGATCGGCGTTCCTGCAGGGCCGACGCCAAGCGGGATCGCCTTGATATCGTCGAGCGACTGGATATAGCCGAGGGCCGTGATCCGGAACTCCTGCCCGCCGCGCTCCAAGACGCGTCCACCGACGGTAT
>JAJYVB010000121.1 GCA_021792265.1 Deltaproteobacteria bacterium
CTTACGACCCCGGGTTTGCCATTCCGATTTTAGGCCTCGCGCGGACGCGGGCCCGGCTAACCATCGTCTGCAACCCTAATTCGCCCTCGGGAACCATGGTTTCGCCTAAGGTACTGGAACACCTGGCTCGGCGCCTTGACGGACGATTTCTCGTTATCGACGAAGCTTACGTTGACTTTGCCGACTCGCACGCTCTTGGCTTGGTACGCAAACATTCGAACGTCCTGGTCCTGCGGTCGCTGTCGAAATCGTTCTCGCTCGCCGGGATGCGTTTGGGCCTCTGTTTTGCGCATCCGGAGATTATTGACGGCTTGCTCAAGGTCAAGGACTCATACAACTTGAGCGCGCCCGCGATCGCAGCAGGAGCGCAGGCGCTGCGATGCGCCGATTGGATGCGTGCCAACGTGGCCAGGGTGAAGCGCACCCGCGCACGCGCCGAGCAGGCGCTTTCGGCGATGGGATTTCGCGTGCCGCCTTCGTCGGCCAACTTCGTATGGGCCGCGCTTGCGGGTTGCAACCTCGGCCCAGTTGCCGAGGCTCTTAGGCGGTGCGGAATCCTGGTGCGGCATTTTCCGTTGCTACCCGACGGGCTCAGGATATCGATCGGGAAGCCCGTGCAGATGCGTGCGCTGTTCAAGGAGCTGCGGCCTCTGGTCGAGCCGCTCGTGCGCGCGGCCTCTGACGGGCGTGGGCGCGGTCGCGGATGAGCCGGCTGGCTGGTCTTTTCGCACGGTTCCGCAAGGCGGGGCCGGCGACTGACGCGGCTGAGCCGCGAGCCGAAGCAGCGGTTCGCTGGATAGTGCTGGGACTCGGCAATCCGGGCGAAAAGTACCGCCGTTCGCGTCACAATGTCGGTTTCATGGTGGTTGAACGGATGGCGCGTTTGCGCGGCGTGGAGCCGCGCCAGCGCCGGTTCAAGGCTCTGGTTTGCGAGCCAGAAGTTGACGGGCAACGCACGCTGCTGGCACTACCGCAAACCTACTACAACCTGAGCGGGGAGAGCGCAGCCGGGCTTCGGAGCTATTTGAAGCTGCCCATTGAGCGGCTGGTCGTGGTTCACGACGATCTCGACCTCGAGTCGGGCAGGCTGCAGATAAAGTTGGGCGGCGGAGACGCGGGAAACAACGGCGTCAGATCCATCGCCGAGAGCCTTGGCACGACGGAATTTTTGCGCGTCCGGATCGGGATCGGCCGGCCGGCGCCAGGCGAGGACAGCAAAGATTACGTATTGAAACCGATGGTCGGCCGCGAGATGGCGTCGCTCGAGCCGCTGCTGGATCGCGCTGCCGAAGCCGTTGCCGCCATTATTACCGAAGGCCTCTCGCGTGCGATGAGCCGGTACAACCAGAAGCCCGGCTGAGGCGTCCAAGGTGCGATGATTTCCCTGGCCCGGAAATCTCGGGTACGCTCATCCGTCGGACCCGGATAAGACAGCGATGGCGCCCACTGAAAATGTGACCGACGAAGCGCTCAGGCGCGCTACCGCGCTTTCCCAAGGTGCGGTCGAGGTGATCTCGCTCGCAGAACTCGCGGCGAAGCTTGCCGAAGGGCGGCCGCTGCGCATCAAGCTGGGCATGGACCCGACCACACCGGACCTGCATCTCGGGCACACCCTCACGCTTAAGAAGCTGCGTGATTTTCAACGCGCCGGGCACCGGGTAATTTTCGTAATAGGCGACTTCACCGCCATGATTGGCGATCCGAGCGGGCGCTCCGAAACCCGCAAACCGCTCACCAGTGAGCAAATCCGCGCCAATGCCGAAACGTACCGAGGGCAGGTTTTCAAGATCCTCGACCCGGCTCTCACCGAGCTTCGCTTCAACAGCGAATGGACCAGTCCGCTCACGCCGCAGGAACTGATCGCGATGGCGTCGCGTCTGAGCGTCGCGCGGATGCTCGAACGCAACGACTTCGAGCAGCGTTTGGCCAGCGGGACGCCGCTTTTCCTGCATGAACTGCTCTATCCGCTAATGCAAGGTTACGATTCGGTTGCGCTCGAAGCCGACGTCGAGCTGGGCGGCACCGACCAGAAATTCAACCTGTTGGTAGGCCGCGACCTGCAACGCGGTTTCGGCCAGCCGCCGCAGGTGGTGATAACGATGCCGCTGCTCGAGGGACTCGACGGCGTGCGCAAGATGTCGAAATCATACGGCAATCACGTGGGTTTGACCGAGGCGCCCGGCCAGATGTTCGGCAAGCTCATGTCAATCAGTGACCCGCTGATGTACAGCTACTTCGAGCTTCTTACCCGGCCCGACAGCGCGCATTTGGATGACTTCAAGGCGCTTCATCCGATGGAGGCGAAAAAACGCCTCGCTGCCGCGGTCGTTGCCGAATACCACGGGGCTGAGGCGGCGGAGCACGCCCGCGATTATTTCGAGGCCAAGTTTCAGCGCCGCCAGGTCCCGGCCGAAATCCCGGTGTTCCGGGTCGATGGCGAGCTATGGATATGCGAGTTGATGCGTCAGTTGCGGTTCGCGAGTTCGACCAGCGAAGGACGCCGGCTCATAGCTCAGGGCGCGGTGCGCGTAGACGGCAACACGGTTGCGGATCCGAATTTCCGCTTCCGTCCCGGAACGCATTCAGTGCTCGAGGTCGGTAAGCGCCGCGTCGCGCGCATCACGAGTTAAACCGCCCGGGCGCAGGTTTGCGCTGCGCCGCTTCGACAGCAACCGTGTCTTTGAGCTTTTCCATGAGGCGCTTGAGCGTCTTGAGGTAGCGCTGCTTGGTCCAGGTCTCGCGGGTGCGCATCTTGAGCCAGCCCAGCTTTACCGCGTCGGGCTTGTTGCCCAGCTCGCCGGTCGAGACCTCGATGATTGCGCGCTCCTCGGGCGTCAGCGTTGCCAAAACCTCGCGTTTAAGGCTCTGAAGGAATCCCGCTTTCAGATCGATATCAATTTTCATCTGAGTAAGGGTGGTATCGGCCCGCCGCAAGCAGGACGTACCGATAGGCGAATCGCTCTGCGGTGTCGCAACGAGGCATCTAACGGTTACCTTGGGACGCCGTTGTCCCTGTCATCCGATCCGGCGTAGCGGGACAAGCGTTGACCGGCTGGAGCGGAGGACCGCTGAAGGGGTGGGTGAGCGAGTAAAGCCCACGCACCATCGAAAGGCCCCAGCCCCCGCCATCTCCAACAAACCCTTTGACCTGATAGTAGAGCGAAGGATCGTTGACCAACAAGCCCGCCGTTCCCCGGCCAGTATCAATTTTTTGCAGGATGTCGGCTAGGGCGGCCGACGAGCGGTCGAGGTTCCTCATGAGTCGATTGGCAAATTCGCGGTTCTCGACCAATTGCATTGCCAAACCCTGGCTTTGGCTGACCCGGGTGACCAGTTGATCGATGTGGCGCGAAGTGTCGCGGACGCGCCTGGCAGTCGCTGACAGGCTGCGCAGCAGAGCCTCGCCGTTGACCTTGCCGCTGACCATCGCGCCCGCCAGTCCCCTGCCGTGGTTTATCTCTCTCAGCATGGCCGTCAATTGAATCGTGACCGCATTGAGTTGGTCGAGGCTCCGGCGGATGGACGCCAACGTTAGAGGTTTGCGGCCTGGCTGTCCAGGAGCGCCCGAGACCATCTCGCCAAGGATCCCACGGCCGCGGGTAATAGCGTGAAGTAGTTGGCGCATATCCGCCGAGATCGCCATCAGGTTCGCGATCAAGTCGCCGGTCCCTTTTTCCTCCAGCAACGCTTCGTAGTTGATCGGATTACGCGTCGGCAAAACTGCGTTGGAGGGTGCTACCGGCGACGCCGGGTTTCCCGGCGATAGCTCGACGTACTTGTCGCCCAGCATCCCGATCGACTCGATGGAAGCCACCGAGTCCGCGTGCACGCGCACCGCGGCCGACCGCTCGATCCACATCCGGACGAGCACGTAGTCGGCGGTTGCTTGCCGCGGAAACGAGATGGAGTCGACCGCGCCGATGCTCACTCCGGCCAGCCGCACCGAGGCCCCGACTTGGAGGCCGTTAATGCGCCGAAAGTGCGCCTGAAGGATCTCCGATCGGCTGAACAACCGGGTCCCGTGGCCAATCGATGCAATTGCGAAGGCCAGTATCCCCAGTCCTATGGTGACCACGATCCCGACGCGCAGCGGTGAATGACTCGATTCAGGCACTATCGGACCTCACGCCTTCAAAGCGCCGTCCTCAGAAACTCCCGTATCAGTTCGTCTGATGAGGCGCGGACTTCGTCTGCGCTACCAGCGAAGCGGATCCTTCCCTGGTCTAGCAGTGCAAAGCGATCGCCTACGGCAAAGCCGCTTTTAAGATCGTGGGTCACCACGACCGAAGTGTAGCCGAACTGCTTCTGCAAGCTTCGGATCATGCCGACAATCCGATCCGTCACCAGCGGGTCAAGGCCTGTTGTCGGCTCGTCGTAAAGCACAGCTCGCGGTCTCAGCGCGAGAGCGCGCGCGAGCGCGACCCGCTTGCGCATCCCGCCCGACAACTCCGCCGGATAGAGGCTTTCCACGCGCCCGTCACCCAGATCCACCGCCCGCATCAGTTCCCGCACCCGATCGCGGATCTGGGCCTCGCTCAACTTCGTATGTTCGCGCAGCGGGTAGCTTACGTTGTCGAAGACGCTCAGCGAGTCGAACAGGGCACCCAGTTGAAACACCATCGCGACCTGCTTGCGGACCTCACCGAGCGCGTTTTCGTCCAGGTCGTTGAGTTTTTGCCCGCTGAACCAGACGCTGCCTCGATCAGGCCGCAAAAGCCCGTTCATATGGCGCAGCAGCACGGTCTTGCCCTCGCCGCTGCCGCCCAGCACGACCAGGGTCTCGCCAGTCATGACCTCCAGGTCGACACCGCGCAGTACCTGTTTGCCATTAAAGCTCTTAGCCAAGCCGCGAACGGCTATCAGCGGCTCCGCTGCAGGCGACGCGCTCACGTGCTGAGAAAAAGCTTGGTCAGAAAGAAGTCCGAGACCAAGACGCTGATTGCTGCCGCCACCACGGCCGAGGTCGTGGCGCGGCCAACGCCGTCGGCACCACCGGTTGCCGTAAGGCCCTTATGACAGGCAATTATGCTAATAACATAGCCGAAAAACACCGCTTTGCCGAGGCCGCTCAGCAGGTCGCTGAGTACCATGTTCTGCAGCAGCGAGGTGTAAAAGTACCGAGCCGTAAGCCCCAACTCTGCCACCGCGATTATAAGGCCGCCGAACAATCCGACGGCGTCAGCAATGACGGTCAGAACGGGCATCATCAGGGTGCAGGCCAGGACTCGCGGCACCACCAGCTTCTTTATGGGATTCGACGCCAGGGCGCGCATCGCGTCGATCTGCTCGGTTACCGTCATCGAGCCGAGTTCGGCAGTGATGCCCGCTCCGACCCGCGCTCCGATCATCAAGGCCGTCAGCACCGGCCCCATCTCGCGCAGAAGCGACAGGCCCATGATCCGGCTCACGTAGATCTTGGCGCCGAATTTCCCCAGAAACTGGCCCATCTGCAGAGCCAGCACCATGCCCGAGAAGACCGCTGTCAGGTTGACGACGTTGAGCGAGCGCACCCCGATACTGTCGAGCTGCTCGACGAGCAGGCGGGCCTCGAAAGGGCGCCGGACGAGATTGCGGCTCACGTCGCGGGCGAGAAACGCTACCTCGCCGACCTCTTCGAACATGCCGTTGATCGACGCCGGCATCTTTCATGCTACCTTATCGAAGCGTAGGCCAGCAGGTAGAACGCGGCAATAGCAGGGGATTAGCCGGGATGGTCACCGCTCCTGGACGCACCGAAACGCTATTTGTTTACGGCTCCCTGCTCGAATCCGAGGTGAGACGCCGGCTACTCGGGTGCGAGGTAGCCACCCTTTGCGCGCGCCTGCCAGGGTACGAGCGGCGCAAAGCACGATATTTCTATGTGCAGGAGCGCTCCGGGGTGGAAACCTCAGGCCTGCTCCTTATGGGTCTTGCCGGCACGCAGCTCGAGATTATCGACGGTTACGAGGAAGTCCCGCTGCTCTATCGGCGCAGGCGTGCCCAGGTGATCGCCGACGGGCTCGGGGCAGTCCAGGCCTGGGTCTATATCCCCACGGAGCGCCTGCTTAGCGGCGGCTAGTCGGTGGCGTGGACCCGGGACTCGCCGCGCTTCAGTCCAAACTTATCTATACGATATTGCAGCGTCCGGTAGGTCATGCCCAGCATCTTGGCGGCTTTGGCGATGACCCAGTCTGCGCGCTCCATCGCCTGCAGGATTAAATCGCGCTCGAAATTCTCGAAGTTGAGTCCTTCAGGGGGGATTTCGAACCGATCGGAGCGCGTCCCCGTCCGAGCGGCAAGTTTGCGGCTGCGAACCTCGTCGGGCAGATCCCGGGGCGTGATCCGCTCGCCTTCGCAGAGCAGGAGCGCGCGTTCGATGGCCGATTCCAGTTGGCGGACGTTGCCGGGCCACGAGTAGTCGAGCAGCACCTCCATAGCTTCGCGGCTAATCTCCTTGACGCGGCCTTCGGCCAGGTGGCTGAAGCGGTTGAGCGCATGATTGGCGAGCAGCGGGATGTCCGAACGGCGCGCCCGCAGCGGCGGCAGAGTGATCGTGACGACGTTGACGCGGTAGTAGAGATCCTCGCGGAAGCGCTGCTCGGCCACCTCGTCGGCGAGGTTGCGGTTGGTTGCCGCCAGCAGGCGGATGTCGACGTGGAACGACTCGTTGCCGCCAACCCGGCGCACCTCTTTTTCCTGCAGGACGCGCAGCAGTTTGGCCTGCACGCCGATTCCGAGGTCGGCGATCTCGTCAAGGAACAGGGTAGACTTGTCGGCGCTCTCAATGAGGCCAATCTTGCGCTCGGTGGCGCCCGTGAAGGAGCCGCGTTCGTGCCCGAAAAGCTCGTTCTCGATAAGGTTGTCGGGCAGGGCTGAGCAGTTAATCGCTACGAAGGGCAACGCCGCGCGTGGCGACAAGCGATGGATCGCGCGCGCGATGACCTCCTTGCCGGTGCCGCTCTCGCCTTCCACCAGTACGGTCGAATTCGAGGGCGCCACTTTGCGCACGATCTTGACGACCTCGACAATGGCGGGGTCCTGCCCGATGATACCCTCGATTTCCAGCTTGCCTTCCAGCCGGCGCAGCAACAGGGTGTTCTCCTGGCGCAGGTTGGCAAGCTCAGCAGCCTTGATGATGGTCATCACGAGCGTTTCGCGATCGGTCGGCTTGGTTAGGTAGTAAAAGGCGCCGTTCTTCATCGCCTTGACCGCGCTGTCGATGGTGCCGTGGGCGGTGATCACCACCACCTGGGTGGCAGGGTAGGTAGCCTTGACGGCGTCGAGTACTTCCTCGCCCGACATTCCCGGCATCAGCAGGTCCGTCAGCACGACGTCGAACCTGGTCGAACCGAGCAGTTCGACGGCACGGCGTCCCAGCGCCGCTTCCTCGACGGCGAAGCCCTCCTCGCGGAGCGTCTCGACCGTAATGCTCCTTTCCAGATCGTTGTCTTCGACCACCAGTACCGACGCGCGCGGCATCATGCTTTCTCCGGCGAATCGAGCGGGAAAACGAACGTTACGCTGGTTCCCGGTCCCGGTTCGTTTGGACGAATCTCAATCCCGCCACCGTGCTTTTCCATGATCGCCTGCGACAAAAACAGGCCGAGTCCGATCCCCTCGCGCTTGGTCGTGAAAAACGGCTCGAAGGCGCGCGATGCAACCTGGGGATCGATGCCGGCTCCGGTGTCGGAGAAGACAACTTTGAGCGTCGTGTCGGCGCGTTCGAAGCCGATACGCAGCCGTCCCCCCTCGGGCATCGCCTGGATCGCGTTGGCGACCACGTTGACGAAGCAGATGCGTAATTTCTCCGCGTCGGCGTTGAGGATGGCGTCAACCGCCACAGCGTCTTTCTCGACCTCGATGTCCTGGCTTTTGAGCTTCGAATCGCTGAGTGCGAGCACTTCGTCGACGATCTGGCGAAGGTCGGTGGACGCCGGATGGATTTCGATCGGCTTGCCGTATTGCAGAAAGCTCTGGAGAAGCCCTGACAGCCGGCGCACCTCGTTTTTCATGATCCCAAGCTGGCTCAGGAAGTTATCCCGGCCGTCGCTTAGCTGGGAGGCGTAGCGCGTACGCAGTTGGTCGAGGGCCAGACTGATGAAATTGAGCGGGTTCTTGATCTCGTGGGCCAGCCCCGCGCCGAGCTGTCCGAGAGCGGTGAACCGTTCAAGACGGTTGAGCTCCTGCTCGCGCTCGCGGGCGTGACGAAGCTGTATGACCATCTCATTGAAGCTACGGGTGAGAAGGCCGATTTCGTCCCGGCGCCCGCTCTCAGGAACCGTCTCGAGGCCCCGGGCTACGATGTTCTGCGCTGCGGCAGCCACCTCGTGAATAGGCTTCACGTAACGCTCCGCCAGGACGTAAGCGACCAGCAGCCCGGCAGTCAGGATCGCTATCGCGACGGTTAGCAGATGCAGCCGGCTTTCGCGCAACGGACGCGAGAAGTCGCTGAAATTTGCCGCCAACTCGACGTAGCCCATCAGGTGGTCTTCGACCTCGACCGGAATCAGGTAGGCGACAACGTGGGCGGCCGGCGGCCCCAACCGGATTGGGATCACCCGCAGGGGCATCCTGGGCGTCTCGGCACGTCGGACAGTTGCGCTCTCGGTGGCAGCCCGGGTGAGCGCGGTTCCAATCAGTTGCGGGTTCGAGCTGTTGATGATGCGCCTGCGGTCGGACGCAATGGAAACCTCCAGACCTCGCCCCCCTAGCCCTTGTACATAGCTGGCAAGTGCGGTGCGATCGGTGGCCGCCACCGACGTGAGTTCCTGAACGCTTATCTGGATCGCGCCGGCGAGATCTTTCACCCGCTCCTGCGTGGTATCGATAATCTCCTGCTGGGTGCGCAGGCTGTCGAGCAATTGAGCGCCGAGAGTGACCGCCAGTAGCATCACCATCAATGCCATCAACTTGGTCGTCAGCCCTAGAACGGGAAGTTTCAACCCCATGTCAAAATCCCCTGCCGAGCTCACGTGTACCGCCGATCGCTGCCGGTTCCGGGCCGCGCTCCCCAAAGGTTTTCAGCGTCTAAACCTCGCCCCGCTCCCGTCCGATCACGAACATGCGCATCGCGAAGATCCCAGCCGACAGCAACAGCACGACCCACAAAGCCCGTTCCAAACCGCCAAGATACGACACGATAAGCTCGATCTGTGAACCGAATAGATAACCGGCCGAAACCACGACCGGTACGGAGATGGCTGCTCCCAGGACATCGTAAAAAAGAAACCGCTGAGGAGCGACCCCGAAAGAGCCCGCCGTCAGGTACACCAGAGCTCTGATTCCGGCGAAAAAGCGAGCGTAGAAAATGGTTATGTGGCCGTGTCGGCTCATGAAACCTTGAATCCGCTCGATACGCCGCATCGAGGTGGGACGGCCCAGCCCGAAGTATTTGACCAGTCCAGTGC
>JAJYVB010000122.1 GCA_021792265.1 Deltaproteobacteria bacterium
CGCGACGCCGACCGCAATCTCCTCTTCGAGTATCGAAACCGCGCGCGTGACGACATCGTTCGCAGTCCGTGCCAATTCCTTCAGCATATTGTTGCCCTGTGGTTGCGATTCGCCCCGCGCCGACGCCGTTTCCGGCCCTTGCCGCGACGTTCCCCCACCCTGGTCGCGAAGTTCGGGTCCGTTGCGTTTTGTCCGCCCGCCGCCCGCCGGCGGTTCATTGCTGCCCGCTTGGGTCATCGGTTCACTTATTCTCGTCGCAATTAAAGATGCGGGTCTGGCCGCGAAGCGTAATCAATGCCACCGGCCGATCGAAGATCTCGATGCCGATCGTGTACTCGCTCTGGGCGCAGATCGGCTTGCAAACCTCGATGCATACGGGGATCACATTCCGCGCCATCAGGTTCATATTCATGTTCATGTCGACATGCACTGGTTCCTGTGCCGTCGCCTGGATAACGACGTTCGCCGGGGTCTTGTCGAAGGAAATCTGCACCGGGCAAGGCGCGCCACCGACGAAGTGATGCTCAAGCTGAGCGGGCTGATTCGGCCAGGCAACTATTGTCACGTCTTCTTGTGCCATGGACTATTCTTCCTTCATCCTAATCACTTCCGAGAACATACTACAGATTTCATGCTCCTGCTGCGTAAAGCCGGCTGACAAATTCATAAATCCGATGGATTCCTGGCCACGGTGTCGTCAGGGTAGGCGCACAATTCCACCAGGAGAGCGCGCTCGCCTCCGCCCGTGAAGCGCACCGCGCTGATGCCAGGCTTATCGATCTCGATATTCTCGAGCGAATTCAGCTTTCCCACGGCTGCTGTGCTGCCCAGGGCGGTGCCCGTCAGGTTCAACGCATCCATGATCAGCCGAGCGTCTGAGTATCTGACGACGGTCGCCACCACCCGTTTCGCCACGAACGGCATCCCAACCTCGACCCCACGGCCAAGGAGCGCAAGTTTAGCCTGGCCTGCCGGGATTCCGTAAGTCACCAGCCGCAACGGGGCCGTCGTAAGCGATCGGAATACGAAGCCCTGCTCGGTATAGCTTTGCCCCAATTCCTGGCTCTCGTTCCGCGCCTTCCAGTTAACACAGGTTTCCTCCGGCTTCTTTTCCGGCGGGGCCTCATGAATTGGACACGGATATGGAACTAACCTGACTTCATCGAAGTACGCCGCTGTTCCGCGAGGGTCGCCGTCGGCCTCGAGGAAAATCGAAACGAGTTGGCGCGTCGCCGTCACTCGTACCGTGAGCTGATGCCAATTTCGATTATTGATACCCTCGCTCCAGACGATCGATTTCGCCGCAGGATCGGTGCCGCCCAGGGGATCGACACCGAGCCGGCATTTTCCGGCGCCACGTTCGTCAAGGCTGTACCACGCGGTGACCTGATAGTCCCACCCGGTATTTGCACCGATTCGCTGGCAGATTCCCGCCACAAAGGCGCCGAGCCCGGCGATGCGCTGGCTTCGACGTCCGCTATGGACAACGATCTCTTCTCCGGCAAACAAGGTCGCGGCGCTGGAGGCGCTCAAGCCGCCGGCGAAGGTGCTGCCGGCAGGAGCATTGGCCACATACGGCTCCCATCCGTTGGCGACGGCTCCTGCGAGCCGGACCCGGAAGCCGTCTTCGAAATCGCGATTAACGATGTCGACGACGCGCACAGTAATCGCGGCTTCACCCGACATCCCGCCGTCATCGGTGACTACGCAGACGGCGTGATAAGAACCGCATCGCTCGTATTCGTGCGTCGCGATCGCGATACCGGTGCCGGCCGGCGGATTATGCCGCTCGCGCACAGTGGCCGGTTGCGGCGGCACGCAATCGCCGAAATCCCAGATCGCCACGTGCGTGTCGCACCATCCGGGGTCGGTAAAGTGCGCGATCAGGTTAACCGGCGTACAGTGATAAGCGAAAATGTCTTTGGCCGTTACCTTCGGCGGCACGTTGAGGACCGTCACCTGCCGCGTCGAGGTTCCGACTGAACCATCCTTCGCCTGGATCGCGGCCGTCAGCCGGTAGACGCCTTCCTTGCAGTAGGCGTGGCTGATCGTCGCCGAGCCTTGCACCATCGGCGCGGTATTGGTCTCGGTCACTGGCGCCGAGACCGGTAGCGTGTCGTCGCCGAAGTCAAAAGAGGCGGTGTGCGTTTCAGGCCATTCGAGATGGGTAAACGTTGCAGTGTATTGGACGACCTGGCCTTCGTTGCAGGTCGAGGGCACCCCGGCGTTGACGACCGGTTTAACGCTGCGCACTCGGACCCGCGTGAATTCCTGCGTTGTGACGCCGCCGGGCTCATTGACAACGGTCGTCAGCTTGGCGACGTAGACGCCATGATCGGCGTAAGTATGGGTCGCCGCTGAACCGGTGGCCGTAGTGCCGTCGCCAAAGTCCCAGAAGTACTGTGTATCCGGCTTGCCGGCGGGGCCGCCGATAAACGTAAGCACCGTGCCGGCATCGACTTCGTACGGCCCGCCCGCCGCTGCCAGCGCGGTTACGGTATTCGCGTAAGTACTGATTACCTGCATCGGCAGCCGTACCTGTCAGCCCGAAAAGATGATGCAATCGGCATGGATATCAATCGGGTTCTGGAAGCTCGCCGATACCGTCCCGATACCCTCGAGCGTCTGCGGCCAAGCGCCGATTCCGGTTATCTGCTTCGTAATGTCGTTCTTGATGACAGCACCGCCGATGCTGCTGGCGAGGTTTGACGCCACCACCATCACGACAATCGCGATTACGCCGCCTATTAGTCCGCCGCCGATAAACCCGAGCAGCAGACTGAGTATCCACGCAGCCACGCTGAGGTCCACGCCACTGCCGAGATCGACCGGCTGGATCGATTGCGTACCGTCAGGATTATTAACCCAGGTCATGCCAGCGTCTGCGTGGAAATCCGCGCTCACGTCGATGTGACCGGCAATCGCATTAGGCACGGTCACATTGCCCTCGAAATGAATCGAACCTTCCTGCAGGGTGGTCGTAAGCGAATTGACTTTGACGTCGTGGCCGTCGACATTGTTAATCGTGGTCGGGATGCCGCCGAGTCCGCCCTCGGATTGCGGCTCGTTGATCGTTTGCTGAATGATCGCCAGCACGCGCGGAGCGTCGACCGCGAGCGCAAACTCCCGGCCTGACGGAACAAAGTTGCCGAGCGCCCCCGGATTCGCGCCGTTTTCGGAATTGATCGCAATCGCGAGCGCGTCCGCCAGCACCCGGGGTGTGACATTGTTGACCGTGACCTGCGGATTGCCACCGGTATTCGGCGTCCAGATGCCGATGTTGCCGGTCGCGATAAGGTCGTTGTAGACCTGGTCGCCGATGAAGGTTTCTATCTGATCCTGGGTCGGCACGATGACCGTGATATCGCCGATTCCGTCGATCAGCGCCTGAGCGTAAGACTTGATCTGCTGCTGGAGCAACGCGTCGAGATCGATTCCGTAAATCGACTGGGCCAGCGGCTTGTCGGTCGCATACTGGTTGTCGGCCACGGCCGGATCGGCGGCGATCGCCTCGACCGAGGTCTGACCCTGCGTGATCTTTGCCGAGATTGAGCCGGGAATGACGGTTAATGGCGCCGTGATGTCGATTCGCGTCTGCACTCCGAGCGGCGACGGCACAGGCTGTCCGCCCGCCATGATATTGGTGAGCTTGAGATGGATCGGGATGCTCACCTTGACCTGGCTGGCCGACGGCTGGCTCGTTTCAATTTGATTGGCCGGATCGGTTGGGTCATCGCTGATCGTTGCGTAAGCGTCGGCAGTGAAGATCCCGAAGCTCGCCCCGTTTTTGCTGATCGAATGGGGAATCGTGTTGTTCTGATACTGCTGGTCGACGTACTCCTGGATTGCAGCCAGCGTGAGCGGGCCAACCGGATCGCCGCTGGTAAGATTGACGGATACGTTCGAACGAGGCAGTGCGGTCAGGATCAGGCCGACATTGATAGAATCCGGCAGCGTGCCAACGGGCAACGTGAGGCTTACGTCGGCGAGCAGGTCGAACATCGTGGCGCTCGGTATAGGCGGATTCGCGATCTTAACCTGGATGTGCGTGCTGCCCAGCAATAGCGTGACTGCGTTCTGGGCGGGCGCCATCGTTACGCCGATTCCGGAGCGCGGAATATTAACGGTGCCTTGCGCTACCTGATAAGGGCCGAAGCTGGTTCCGGCCGGTATCGCCGTGCTGTGTGGAATCTTCGAGCTGTCGTAGGCGGCCTGCGCCACCTGCAGAATGAAGCTCTGCTGAACTTCCGCCACGAGCTCGAATCCCTGGGTGGTGGACATGATTATCTATGACCGGCCGGATGAGGTTGGATGACGGCCGTCAGCTTCGTGACCGGCAGCTTTACTTCGCCGCGCCGGACTTTCTCGTAAAGCTCGCGCGGAGCGCAACGCGGCGCTGAGCCATCGAGCCGCCGATACTCCAGCAGCGGTTCCATGATCCGATGAGCGCCGCGCAATTCTTCGAGCGGGTCTTTAACCTTGGGCAACCATTTGAGCTGAGGCGGAAGAGGCTCGCTTGCGTATTGGCCGTCCGCGAATGCCTGCGCCCTAGGAAGCTGCTCGCGTATCGTGAGCTTGGGGCGCACGAGCTTGTACCGCTCGAAAAGCAACCGGTCGACATCGGCCGGCGAATCGGGATTTATCGGTTCCTTGGCGATTTTACGGATTTCTCCCACCAGCGCTTCCATCCGCTTGTAGACATCGGGGCGGAAGCGCACGCGTCGTTCGATGCTTGCGCGCAAATCATCTGGAAATTGATAGCCGAGCTCTTCCATCGCGAAGAGCGGATTGACGGACGCTCGCAGCGTAAGCTTCGGATCAGCCAGCAGCGCGCCGACGACCTCGGCCAACCGCTGCTCCATTTCGGTCATCGAAGAAATCAGCTTGCCGGATGCGTCAGCCATCGCTCGCCCCCTCCGCCGAAACGTGCGGACTTCTTTCCACACGCGGTTCGCCGAGCGCCAAAGACAGGGCCGCCGGCGGGGCAAACTTCACGCATTCCTTTATCACTTCGAGTCTCTCCACCCGGGTTTCGTAACGAGCTTGCAGGAAATTGATCGCTTGAGCGACCAGATGCTCGGGCGTCGAGGCGCCTGCGGCAACGGCCACGCTCTCCGCGCCGTTGAGCCATTCGGTCCGAAGCTCGGATAGATCCGCAATCAGATAAGCGCGCGCCCGGCGCTTGTGCAACCTCGCGCAAGCGGTTCGAATTTGAGCTGTTGGTGGTGCCGATCACAAGCACGACCTCAGTGCAACGGGCGAGCTCGCGCACCGCCACCTGGCGGTTTTGCGTCGCGTAGCAGATATCGTCAGCCGTCGGCGCGATCAAGGCCGGGAAACGGCAGCGTAGCGCCTCGATAGTTTCACGCGTCTCGCCGGCCGCCAGCGTGGTTTGGGTAACCACCGCCGGTATGGCCCCTTCGGGCAACTCGACTCGCTCGGCGGCCGCGGCATCCGCTACTACCGATGTGTCCCCGGGTGCATAACCAAGCGTCCCAATTACCTCTTCGTGCTCGCGATGGCCGATCGCGATGACTGGCCGGCCTTCGCGCGCATATCGCGCTGCCTCGAGATGAACCTTCGTGACCAGCGGGCACGTGGCATCGATCACGGTTAGGCGGCGTTGTCGCGCTCGTTCGTGAACTTCGGGACCGACACCGTGTGCGCTCAGGACGACCGTCGCGCCCATGGGAACGTCGTCGATCTCTTCAACCAAGACTGCCCCACGCGCACGTAGCGTGCCGATTATCGTATTGTTGTGGACCAACTCTTTGCGGACGTAGATCGGTGCGCCAAGCCGCTCCAGTGCGACCGCTACCGCGTCGATGGCTCGCGCTACACCTGCGCAGAAGCCATGAGGCTCAGCGAGCTTGATGGACATTTATTGGGAATTTCCGTTTTCACCTTCTGCGCTAGGCCCAATGCGGCCTGTGACGCAAGGGTTGTGAGTCTTTATCCCGGCGCAGCTCACGGCCTGCTGACGAATGGGCCCGTTGTGTCGTTGCGGCCGGGCCGAATCCCCGCTCCAGTCCATCGGCGACCGATTTTTGAAAACACTTTCGCATCCCCCGCCTGTCGCTGCCCGATTTCGGAAACCACCACCGCTCTCGGATATCCCGTCAGCAAGGGCAACGTCGCGATCTTACCCAGCGTGTCGGCAAACAGCCGCAGTAGCTTGGCACGCTCGAAATGACGAAATCGACCTTTTGCACCGCCCAGCTTCGGTCGAAGCCGCAGGAAGGTCTGGTCGTTTGCGTCACGAAACGGTGAGGCACCATAAGTCATGAAGATGAGCTGCCTCAAAATGGAAATTCCAGTCAAGCCGGAATTTCCATTTTGACACCCCGAATTGTATTGTGCATACTCCAAGTCCGCCTTGTAGCGCAAGCGGCCGGCTCTTCTGTCCCGTGTTGGTCGAAACAAAGCCGCAGAAGCGCGCGATTCCGCCATTCCGGCTGCGCTGAAGCTCCGCTCCCGCACACGGGTGGCCAAATCCTGAAGACACTCCCGCCTCCCGGCGCTTCTGGTCCGCTCGATTTGAAGGCCGCAGCCAACAATGGCTATCCTGACGGCTCCGGCAAGGCCGCGATCTTGCCCAGCACGGCGACGAACAACCGTCGGGTGAGTTGACTCTCTGCCAAGAGCGATCTCACTCGGCAACTCTTTGCCGGGATGCTGGACAGGATCGCGCCGTTGCCATCGCCGGCGGGATAGCGATGGTTGGCGGCGAGCTTTTCAAATTCGGCAGGGCAGGACAGCACAATGCCGAGGTGCCTCCACAGCGCGCACACACGCGCGGCGAGCAGGTTGCACGGCCCTCGAAGCGGCCGAATTGATCGCTTGCGCCATCCACCTCGCGTTCAAGATTGGGCAAATGGCTCATTGCTTGTGCTACAGCCTGCGGAGCGCTTTGGCTGATACCAATTACGCCGCGGAGCGGCGGCTCACTATCGCAGAACGTCGTTTGATTCTTCTACCAGAGCTCTCAACCGTCGTTTCGCCGACTACGGCGTCAACCGGTTGACAGGTTGACGGTGGCATCGACACCCGTTTCAAAGGCGCGGGATCGGCGGAGAGCAGTTAGCATCGGACTGTGTCATCAACCAGAAATTTTTTTCGCTACGCCAACAGCTTCCCGGTTCCACGAGAGTGGTCCTTACGCGCGGTGCTGCAGGGCATGAGCAAATCGTAAGGCCAGCGTTCGGTGTTGCCTTTGTCCCGGCGTGCGTGGACCCATCCCTGCTGGTGTCGCTCTCGTGGGTTAGTGCAGGCGCGCAACATGACACAATCCACGTATAATGCCAGCGAGCGGGAGGTGGGGCAGGCCGCCCGCCATGCTGACATCGTTGCATGTGGCTCGAGCTGGACAATCTGACGCTGCGCGCCGGCGACTTTCGCCTCGGCCCCCTTTCGCTCGGCGTCGCCGCTGGCGAATACCTCGTGTTGCTGGGGCCGAGCGGCGCCGGCAAAACGCTCACTCTTGAAGCGATTGCGGGCCTGCGGCGGTTGCTCGCGGGGCGTGTGATTATCGATGGACGCGAAGTTTCGGCCTTGGCCCCCGAAACGCGCCACACCGGTTTTCTTTACCAGGACAGCTTGCTGTTCCCGCATCTCGGAGTCTACGCGAACGTAGCCTACGGCGCGCGACGCACCCCACGGCATGGACGCCGCGAAATGATCCTCCGCCTGGCGCGCTTGCTCCGGATCGAGCACCTGATGGACCGGACGGCGCAAGGGCTCAGCGGCGGCGAGCGCCGGCGCGTGGCGCTGGCCCGTGCACTGGCGTCCAGCCCAAGCCTTCTCCTGCTGGACGAACCGATGAGCGGGATTGACCCGGCGGCGCGCCGGGAACTCAGGCGCACACTGCTCGATCTTCACAACGAACTCAGGACAACAACCGTACACGTCACGCACAGCTTTTCCGAAGCGCGCGAACTCGCCGACCGTATTGCGGTGCTCATCGACGGAAAGATCGTGCAGACCGGTACCGCTGACGAGGTCTTCGCGCACCCCGCGTCGCAGGCGGTCGCCGGCTTCCTAGCCAGCTCGCGCCTTGCGCCAGCGGCCGAAGCCGAAGTTGAACGTCCGGCATCCACCCTGATTGTATCGGAACTTCATTGGCAACATGCCGATGAGAACAAACAGCCCAAGCTGATCGCCCGAGGCTTGCGGCTGTTTGCGCACGACGCCGACGAGCCGGGCGCGAGCGCGGTAGCCGCACGTATTCTCTCGGTTGAGGGCACCGGAGATGACACCCGCCTGTTACTAGACGCCGACTGCGAACTGGAGGTCTCATTGCCGGCCGATGCCGCTGTACGTGACCTACTTAGCCGGTCCTCGGCCGTGCGGCTCGTGATCGAGGGAGAGGAAGCTCCCGTCGCGGATTCAAAGCCGGCAGCAAGCGGCGAGTCGCAGTGCCATCGAGAGGCGCGGCGTCCTCCTACCGTTCGCATCCGCAATTAGAGGCGTTGGCTGTGCTTTTGCTCACACCCCCCTGCCGCCCTTTGCGCAGCCAGGAGAGCGCAAGGTTGGCATGAGCGCCATTGTTGCTGGCGGCCAAAGTCGCTCTTTAGCCGCGGTGTCTACAAGTTGCAACCGGTCCAATGATACTATTTGCAGCTGGAGACCGCTTTGATGTTTAGGAGCGCCAAAGGGGTTGCCCTGCTGGCCGTTGTGGCTTTTGCAGCGGGAGCTATCCTGTACTTCGGTTGGTACGTCCATGGCGGCTGGCCAACCGGCTCGTCCGCTTGCTGTCTCGGTCAGCGCCAGACGGCAAGTTCGACGCTCGATCCTTCTCTGTTTCGGGGTGAGGCTGCCGCCGCTTACGAGGTGGCCAGGCGCGATCCCGGCTTGTTGGCGCAGATCCACTGCTATTGCGGCTGCGACCGCGACCTGGGCCATCGTAGTCTGCTCGATTGTTATCGCACACGTCATGGCTCGCAATGTCCCATCTGTATCGGCGAAGCTATCGAAGCCGAGCGGATGGAGCAGCAGGGGGTGCCGATCGAGGAGATCCGCGACGCGCTCAGGACACGCTACTCACACGGGAGCTGAGTTTGACGGGACTGCTCTCCGCCTACCTGGAACATTTCCCCTACCTGGGACTGCTGGTTGTGTTGGTGCTGTGCGGCCTGGGCCTGCCTTTGCCCGAGGACGTGGCGTTGCTCGCCGGAGGCTTCCTGGCACACCGCGGAGTCATTCGCTATCCGACAACGCTTGCCATCTCATTCCTTGGGGTCGTGGCGGGCGACAATTCGCTGTTTTTCCTGGGCCGGCGCTTCGGCACCGGGCTTGTGCGTTACTTCGGGATCGCTCGGCCGGCCAGCAAAATTCAGCTTGATCGAATCCGCGATTTCA
>JAJYVB010000123.1 GCA_021792265.1 Deltaproteobacteria bacterium
TCGGATACCGCCGGCACAACGCGCGACCTCAATGTGGCTCGCGCGCAGTGGCGCGGGCGCGACTTCTTAATCGTTGACAGCGGTGGCCTGGAGCTAGGCACGCGCGAGCGTCTGAGCGCGCGGGTTGTCGCGGCCGCCTTGTCTGCCTTGGACACAGCCGCGGTGGTTGTGTTTCTACTCGACGGGCGAAGCGGCGTTACCCCCGCCGACCACGACTTGTTTGCGCTGGCGCGCAGAAGCGGGCGGCCGCTGGTAGTGGCGGTCAACAAGGTGGATACGACAGCCCGCGAGCAGGCGGCGATGGAGTTCCACGAGCTTGGCGCCGACGACCTGCTGCTTATCTCGGCTGCGCATGGCCGTGGGATTACGGAGCTGTTGGATGAGATTTTGGCGCGCCTTCCCGAGCCTGCGGCCGCGGATGATGGCGTGGCGCCGCTTCGCGTCGCGCTCATCGGCAGGCCCAATGTGGGCAAGTCGTCGCTGCTGAACCGCCTGGCGGGGTTCGAACGCGCTCTCGTTGACGAGAGCCCCGGAACGACGCGCGACCCGGTGTACGTCCAGGTTCAAACGGCCGGCGCGCAAGCGATGTTGATCGACACGGCGGGCGTACGCCGGCGGACCCGCATTGAGGGCGAGGTGGAACAGCACTCGGCCGGGAGGGCGCTGGAGGCGATTGGCCGCGCCGAGGTATTGGTTCTGGTTGCCGACGCGACCGAGGGGCTGACCGACCAGGACGTTCGGCTGGCGCGCCTGGTGGAAAACCGCGGCCGCGGCCTGATGGTCGTCGTGAACAAGTGGGATCTGGCGGCGCAGATGGGGCGCACACAGACTGCCTTTGCGCGCGATGTCCGCGAGCGTTTTCCGTTTCTGGACCATGCACCGCTGCTGTTTTGCTCTGCGCTTAGCGGTGACGGTACTGCGGAGATCCTGACAAAAGCCGAGCGCATAGGGCGCGCGTGGCGCATGCGGTTCAAGACGGCGGAGCTTAACCGCGTGCTTCAGGAAGCGGTCGAGGCGGTGGATCCGCCGATGGTGGCGGGGCGCAGGTTCAAGCCGCTTTACGTGACTCAGGTGACCAGCGAGCCTCCGCGTCTCAAAATCTTCGCCAACCGCGTCCGCGGCGTTCCGGCCCATTACGTGCGCTTTCTCGAAAACCGCTTTCGTGCCGCCTTCGAGCTCGAAGGGACGCCGCTTGAGATCGAGTTTCGCGAGCGCGACGCGGGGCGCCGTCGTCCGCGGGCACGAGGCCGCCTCACGGAGCGTTCGCAGTGATGCAGTACGTGGTCCGCCTGCCGTATACGCTTCGTCCCCTGTCAGCGCGCGGTTATAGTAGCGCGGCTTGGAGATGACCGCGTGATCCTGATTCTGGATTTCGGAAGCCAATACACGCAGCTCATCGCTCGGCGGATTCGCGAGGCGCACTGCTACTGCGAAATTCATCCCTACGATCTCCCGCTCAGCCGCATCCGCGAGCTTGGGCCACGCGGAATCGTTTTGTCGGGCGGTCCGGCAAGTCTTTACGAGACAGGGGCGCCCGATATCGATCCCGAAGTGCTGAACCTGGGATGCCCGGTCCTGGGGATCTGTTACGGCATGTACGTGATCGCGCAGCATCTGGGCGCCCACAGCGCCGGCTCCGGGGCGCGCGAGTATGGTCCGGCAACCTTGGTCATCGACGCCGCCGACCCGCTCTTCGAGGGCATTGCGGGCCGCGAGCATCGGGTCTGGATGAGCCATGGCGACCGGGTCGAACGCCTGCCCGAGGGATTGATTCCAATTGCCCATACGGCTAACTCGCCATATGCGGCGCTGCGCAGCGCCGACGGCCGGCTGCGCGGCATCCAGTTCCATCCCGAGGTCGCTCACACGCCCTGCGGGGCGCAAATCCTGCGTAACTTTGTCGAGAAAATCAGCGGCGAGCCGGCCGACTGGACGATGGCGAGCTTTATCGAGACGAAGGTCGGTGCGATCCGGACGCAAGTAGGATCGGTCGGCCGCGTTCTGATGGGGCTGTCGGGCGGCGTCGATTCGGCAGTCGCAGCGGCGCTGATACATCGCGCGATCGGCGATCGCCTGTGCTGCGTGTTCGTTGACACGGGCTTGTTGCGAAGCGGCGAGCGGGAGCGGATCGAAACCGGATTTGCACGCCGTTTTGGGATCGAGGTAGAAGTCGTTGCGGCGGACGAACTTTTTTTGGAGCGCCTTGCACGGGTCGAAGATCCCGAAGTCAAGCGGCGGATAATCGGCCATACTTTTATCGAAGTTTTTGAGCGGGAGGCCGCCCGCCATCCCGACATACGGTTCCTCGGGCAGGGAACGCTTTATCCGGACGTCATCGAGTCAGTGTCGCTCAAGGGACCGTCGGCGACCATCAAGAGCCATCACAATGTCGGCGGACTTCCCGAGCGGATGCGCCTGGAGCTGGTCGAACCGCTGCGGGAGCTGTTCAAAGACGAGGTGCGCGAACTCGGACGCGGCTTGGGACTGCCTGAGGAGATCGTCGCGCGGGAGCCGTTTCCGGGGCCTGGGTTGGCGGTCAGGATTATCGGCGAAGTGACGCGCGAGCGGCTCACACTGCTGCGCGCGGCGGATGAAATCGTCATGGAGGCATTGGCAGAGGCCAAACTCGAGCGTGCGCTCTGGCAGGGCTTCGCGGTCTTGCTGCCCCTGCGTACGGTGGGTGTGATGGGCGACGGCCGCAGCTATGAGAGCGTGGTTGCGATCCGGGCGGTGGAGTCGCAGGACGGCATGACGGCCGACTGGGCGCGCCTCGACCCTGCGCTGCTCGCGCGGATTTCAAGCCGAATCACCAATGAGGTGAAAGGCGTTAACCGGGTGGTGTACGACGTTACGTCGAAGCCGCCGGCAACTATCGAGTGGGAGTAAGGCAGGTGACGGTTCGTACGCGTTATGCGCCAAGCCCAACCGGCGCTTTGCATATCGGCAACGTCCGATCGGGCCTGTTTGCCTACCTGTACGCGCGCCATAACCATGGCACGTTCATCCTGCGGATCGACGACACCGACCGCGAGCGCTCGACTACCGAGTCGCTCAACGAGATCCTCGAGAGCCTCAGATGGCTGGGGATCGAGTGGGACGAGGGCCCGCCGTCGCCGCAGTATTTCCAGTCGAACCGTCTCGAGCGTTATCGCGAGGAGGCGTTGCGGCTGCTGCGCGAGGGCAATGCCTACCCGTGTTACTGCACGGCCGAGCAGCTAGAGGCGCAGCGAAAACTCGCCGAGCGCGAGCATCGCAAACCCGGCTACGACGGCACCTGCCGGGACAAGCCGCGGCCGCGCGACATCGGGCTTCCGGATCGCTCGGCAGGGCGCAACTACACGATCCGTTTCCGATCGCCCCGCGCCGGTCAGACGATTGTGGACGACCTTATCAAGGGACGCGCGGTTTTCGACAACGTGGAGCTCGACGACCTGATCATCTTTCGCTCCGACGCTATCCCGACCTACAACTTCGCAACCGTGGTCGATGACGCCGACTTTCGCATCACGCACGTCGTGCGCGGCGACGACCATCTGCCCAATACTCCGCGCCAAATGCAGATTTTCCGCGCCCTGGGCCTTGAGCCGCCCGCCTACGCTCATCTGCCGATGGTGATGGGGACCGACGGTCAGAAGCTGTCGAAACGCCACGGCGCCATCTCGGTGTTCGCGTATCGCGATGCGGGCTATTTTCCCGAGGCGCTGCTCAACTATCTCGCGCGGCTGGGATGGTCGCACGGCGACCAGGAGATTTTCTCCAAGGCGGAGCTTGTCGAGTACTTCGATTTTGCGGCCTGCGGCAAGTCGGCTGGAATCTTCAACCCGGAGAAACTTTTGTGGCTGAACTTCCACTACCTGAAGCAGCGCAGCCCCGAGCAGTTGGCGCGCGAGGTGCGGCCCTTCATCGAACAGCGCGGCCTAGCTTTCGGCGGGGATGAAAAGTGGCTCGCGCGGGTGGTTGCGACGCTGCGCGAGCGGGCCAAAACTCTCGTGGAGCTGGTTGATTTTGCGGGATTCTATCTCCGCGAAGAGATCGAAATCGATCCCAAGGCTGCGGCGAAGTTTCTCAAGCCTGAACTGTCAGACGCGCTTAGCGCCCTGGCGACGGAGCTGGAGGCGTGTGGCGCCGGCTTCGGCGAAAGCGAGGTCAAAGCGGCCTTTGAGCGGGTGCTCGAGCGCTACTCCGTGAAACTCGGGCAGCTCGCGCAGCCGGCCAGGGTCGCCGTTACCGGCGGTACGGTGAGTCCCGGAATCTTCGAGGTGATAAGCGTGCTGGGGCGCGAGCGCAGCGTGCGCCGGTTGCGCAACGCCGTCGGCCAAATCGCGCGCGCAGCGTAAGCGGCGAATAAGGTGCCCGGCGCGCAACGCTTGCGCGGCGGCCGCTCACGCCGGATTTGGTTTCAATTCAACACGGACAGAGCGATGCGCCGCTCAGACGCGAGTTGCTAACGAGATTGCGCAGGTTCTCGTTCGGCGGTGGCCACAACCATTTTCCAGACTGGCTCGACTGACTGGACCGGAGAGATGCACCTGTGGATTCTAACGAAGCCGCTGCCGTAAGCGTAAGTATGTATTCTAAATTGCGCCCTGACGGCCGACGTTGGCCGTTCGAGATCCATCTTGTACGTCCCGGCGACCCATCCCGCTGAGGGGCAGCACTGCGGATCGCTCGCCTTCCAGATTGCAAACGTAAATTTCAGGCCTTCGCTGGTGAACGAGTTTGCAATCGGGCCGCGGATGGCTTCGTTTTTGCCGAGTTTGCTCTGGTACCACTTCTCCGGCGATTCGATTTTAACCGGATTCACCCAGTCGCCGTTGAGGACGAATACTCTGTCGTGCCGGCTCTGCTGCCCGTAAACGGGCACATCGACGAACTGATACCATTCGCCGCGAGACGACTCCACTTTCGCGACAAAAAAGGTCAGTGTCCCGAAGTGCCGGGCGACGACATCCGCACCCTGCGAACCAACGACCCTCAGCAACTGATACTGATCGTCGCCGGTCCTTTTCCAGAACGCGAGACGCCCGCTACGGTCCGTTCCGCGATGAACCGACACCAGGAATTGCGCGTCCCGTGCGGAGCCGCCGTAGCGATAGAGAGGAAGGAGATAGGTGAGGGGCGATGCATGCGCGTGAGCGTGGACGACACGGTAGCCGAGCAACCGCGCCACCAGCTCAAGGAGATGGGTGAGGCTCAGTGCATGCGCGTGAGCGGTGCCGGGCGGAATCGGCGCGATGATGTCTTCCTTGCGGTACCGTCGCGTGTCAGGCTTCGACTGTTGGGCAAGGATCTGCAGGTCGCGTTTCAGTTCGGCGGCGCCCGCCTGCTTCGCCTCGCCTTGTGCATTCTGCAACGCCTTGGCGGCCAATGATCTGACGTCGAGGCTCTTATCCTTGAGCGCGACCATCAGCGCGTCCACTGCCTCGGGGCTAAGCGGATTCATCTGCGCGAGCGCGCAAACCGCGTCCTGCCTCACGCGCTGGCCGGGGCTCTTCAGCGCTTCGACCAACCGGGGCACCGCCGGCTTTCCCAACCGCGCGAGCCAATAGCATGTTAACCCCCGGCCTATGCCCTGGTTTTGGCCGAGAGCTCCGATCAGCGCTGGGAGAGCCTGGGGGCAGGCCGGCGATTCTTGCGCCATCGCAACCATCACTCCGACACGTACGGCGGCGCTCTTATCGCCGGCGGCCGCATGCGCCAATGTCCCGCAGGCGCGCGCTCCGGCGATCGTGGCGAGAGTGCGGGCTGCTTGTCCGCGAACACCCGGCTCGGGATTGCTTTCCAGCGTGCGCTCGACCGCGGGGATAGCCTTTTTCGCTGCGCTCCCCATAAGCTGCAAAGTGTTCAGCGCGGTCGCAAGCAGTTTCGGGTTCTTGGCGCCGATCACCGCCACGAGGCCAGGCACCGCCTGCTTGTCGCTCGGGTCCACCGATGCGAGCGCGATTGCCGCCTGCGCGCGCACGTTCGAGTCCGGATCGTTCAACGCCTCCGCTAGATCGGATTTCGCCGCGTCCAGGACTGACGGACTGGCGATCGCAAGGAACGGCATCCGAATGCGCGGCGGCCACTTTCCAAACTCCAGGGATAGAGTCACCATTTCTGCGAGAGTCGCGGCGGCGCCGGCACGGACGCGCGGGTCGGGATCTTTGAGAGATTTGCGAAGCAAGGGTACGATCGGGTCGCCGATTTTAGCCAGCGCCGATTGCGCCGCGACGGCACCGGCTGACTTCAGGCCGTCAGTCAGAATCGGCCACGCCGCAGGTTCATGGAGCCCGATACGGCCAAGCGTCTGGAACGCCAGTCGTTGCTTCTGCGGGTCATGGCTCTGCGCCAGTTGAGCTAAGGCGGGAATAGCCTCTGCCCCGCCCCTGCTCAATGTCTCGAACGCCGCCCACTGGAACTGGTTGTGTGGATCGGGAGTTCTCAGTGCCTCGGCCAAAGCCCGAATCGCTTTCGCCGGCAGCGGACTGACCCGCTCAAGCATGATCGCAGCGGCGTTTCGATCCCGCAGGTCGTGGCTCTTAAGCGCAGCTATCAGTTCCGAGAGCCTCGGCGGCCAACCGAGATTGGCTTCCCGCATCCAGATCGTCAGTTTGTCCTCGCGGCGCTTTTTCAGTAGTTGCGGCCGTGGCGCGGGTGTCTTGCGCTTCACGCTGGCGACGATCATCTTCCATGTCGGCTCGGCATCGGGAGCCGCGGTCTCCTCGACAATCTGGTAGGTTCCGACCACGCCGCCCGCGCTTGGACAGCACATCGGGTCGTCCGCGTTCCAGATCGACATCGAGAACCTCAGTTCATTGTCGGAAAAGCTGTTGCCGGCCTGATACTGGATGCTTTCGCGGGGCCTGAGTTTGGGCTCATACAACTTCTGTGCGGACTGGATTTCCACCGGATGCAGCTTGCCGGCGAAGACGGCGAACACCTGGTCTATCCGGCCCCGCCATACGTCTACCGGCACATCGGCGAAAAGTTCGGTTTGCTCATGCGGCGCTCCCTGGCTTAGTACGCGAACCTTGGCGGTGAAGACGTTCGGGGTTTCGTAATGCTGTTCACGAAAATCCGGGTCCTGAGACTCGACGACCCTGGCCTTGCGGTAGGCGTCCTGGCCTACCTTCTTCCAGAACACCAGCCGCTCCGGGCGGTCCCTGCCGGAATAGAGCGCGACCAGGATTTGCGCCCGGCTGATTGGTTCTCCGCTCGCGACGACCGGGATCAGGTAGTCAAGCGTGAGCGGGTAAACGTGGTCGGGACCGGCCGGAACCGGCGCGATGATTTGCCGCCTCGTGTACCTGCGCGTGTCGGGCTTCGATTCCTGCGCGTAAAGCTTTTCCTCGCTAGCCTCCGCTGCTTCGGCTGCGCGCCCAGCGGCGCCGCCGGCGTCCTGCAACGCGCGGGCCGCGGCGGATCGCACGCCGGGGCTTTTGTCCCTGAGCGCGACCATCAGAGCGCGCTTTGCTTCCGGCGGCATCGGTTGGACAGCCGCAAGCTCGCGCGCCGCGTCCCTTCGGGATTGAAGTCCGGGACTGCTCAATTGTGCGATCAGCGCAGACACGTTGGCGGAAGCATGCGCAGCGCGGCCGGTTCGCTTCTGTGCCGATGTCCCCGGCACGGAGATTAAGACAAGGAGCAATGTGACGAGAATCAGTCGGCGCGCATGCAGCCTCGGTTCATAGCAAGTTACCGTGCCACGAAAACCAACCCGCAACCCGTTTGCCCCAGCGCTGACATTCAATCTAGTTAAACTGACGTTGCAAACTGTATCGCCTCACGGCTGTTTGCCGCTACAGGCAAACTTGCGCTCAAGGTGACATCGACTGATCGCGGATCGGCGTATCCACGCGAATTTCCAGTGCGAACCGACAATCCAGGCTCGCATAGGCGTCAGGCGCTTTGCGGACCCAAGTTTGACCTTCTTTCGAATGCGAAGGGTCCTTCGCAAAGCTCTTTGACCGATTCTGTTCCCGTGCGCCGCTCCTGTTTCCAACTCGACGTCTGATAGAGAAAGCTCTGTGGCGGATCACCGGCCTGTAGCTGAGCCTGTCATGCCGGATTTGGTTTCAATGCAACGCGGATGGAGCAATGCTCCGCTGTGTTGACTGGAGGCAGTCCAGGCGCGCTTGCGATTAGCTTAGATCCGAGGCAGCGGCAAAGGCGACGGCTTGCCCGCACGAACCGCGCGCGAGCACGTCAGCCAACGTTTTTAGCTGAAACGCGACGAATAACGCGCTCGCCGGTGAATTTTAAGGGGACTTCATCGTCAGATACTACGGCTCTGCGCGAAAAGTGCGCAGCGGCGAATGGGGTGTCGCGTTTGGAATTCGAGCGTGCAAGGGCCGTTCCATGGTTTACCGATGATGATGATCCTGTCGGGAGACCAAGCAGGCGCCAGCAAGATGCGGTGGTCGTAACGCTGGAGCAACTTCTGTTGCGGATCATTGCCGGGATCGGATGCAGCAGGCGCATTTAAAGGGCGCCGTTAAAAGGGCTTATCATGTGGGGTTAGCAGCGTTCGGCAAGGTTTTTGATTAGGGGGCCGAACACCCGGCTGGCCTGATACGTAAACACTCCGGGAGTCGTCGTTACTATCGGCGTGGTAGGTGGCGAGCCGCTCTTCGGTGGTCGGAGGGTAGTGGCCCGTCGAATGCCGGGGGCGGCGAGCAGCGCGGCTTAGTCCCTCGCTCTGAAATAATTTCCTGCAAAGGGTTTCGTGTTGGCGCGGATGCTCGACCGGATTTTATTCAGGAAGGGATTCTCGGATGGTAGGTAGCACGCCAACCGCTGCGGAGCTTAACGCCGCTCCGGACATCACTGGATTTCGACGCCAATTCGCTTAGAAAGCCTGACTTCGGACAGGTCTGAAAGAGATCTTGCGGCGGAGGTAATTATGCGTTCCCGCTCGGCACTTTGCGTGTACTTGATACTCATGGTCGTCCTGAAGGCTGGTACGGTGGCTGCATTTTCGTCAGCTACAATTGGGATGGCGGCGGGATCGTTCGTGGCATTATCTGCGTGGACGGTTCCAATGATGATGCAGGGACGGCCGGGATTTTCGCTGCTCGGATCGGAAGTAGGTTCCGACGCGAAGTACCTTGGCAATAACCTCGTGATGGACGGCGAGGATATCGCCACTTCTCCGCTGCACATAGGAGACCCTGACAGCCCCTTCCGCTCGCAAAATTTCTATCTGGCGGTTGCAGGGCTGGGCGCGCTGTGGGCCGGCTCTTTCTCGCTTGACTATACGATGAAAAACAACCTGCGCGGGATGAGCGGCACGGACGCCGGGCTCCTTGAGCACGTGAGCTACGGCCTGCTCAGCGTCTCAACGGCCGGATTGTACGGCTAC
>JAJYVB010000124.1 GCA_021792265.1 Deltaproteobacteria bacterium
GGGCTTGCTTGACGTTGATTCCGACCTGTCAGATTTAATCTAAGAGATCCGCGGGCTTCGGAGCCTGCAAGGACAAAGCGCCCGGACAGCTCGCAGCGATTACCGGGCGCAACGATTCGGTTGGAAGAACTGCCGGCAGTCTACAGAAGGCGGCAAGAGGCGTCTGGAACTGTCTCCGCGCAGGGCGCGTCAAGCCGAACTTAGCCGTTGCGCACACCGGCGGTGTGCCGCGCGCCCTGCACCCCGGCACTCAGTTGTTTAGCGGGCTTCGAGCTTAACTTCCGAGTTGGCCATCGCGCGCCGAGCGGCCTGCAAAGCACGCTGGGCTTCCTGGCGCTCGGCTTCCAGCCGCGCCAGATATGCCTGCGTTGCCCTGAACGTCGCCATGGCATCCTCGGCGCTTGCCGAATCCTTAAGCTCGGGGACCGTGATCGTCATCGCCCCGTTGGTTACCTGCGCCAGACCCTCGGTCGCATAGTAACTCAGTTCGCTGCCGTCTGAGCGGGTGATGGAGATTCGCCCGGGCACTAGCGGAGCGATGAAGTTCACATGGTCCGCCAATACGCCGAACTGGCCAACTGCGTCGACCGCGGTAACCTGCTCGACCATTTCGTCAAGCACGACGCCGCTCGGAGTCACCAGCTTAACGGGGAAAAGCGGAAGTTTCTTGCTAACCTTGGCCATTTGAGCCACCTCGCCAAAACGCTCCCCACGTGGCGGGAGCGGACTTAGATCTTCGCCTCGAGAATGAAGGCCATAACCAATGCGTACAGGACCAGCGATTCGATGAAAGCCAGGCCGATGATGAGCGGTACGAACAGCCGGTCTGCACAGTCGGGGTTGCGGCCAATTGATTCCAACGCCGACCCTGCTGCTCTACCCTGGCCTATAGCTCCCAAGCCAGCAGCAAACGAAACCGTGACCCCCACGCCGATAACCATGAGCGCCCGCGCCAGACTGGACTGGCCTCCGCCCCCGGCGGCGTCCGCGGCAAGGGCGAACTGCTGCGGCAGCGCCATGAGGGCCAGGGGGATTAGGGCGAGCACCCTCCTGATTTTAGTTCTGAGCATCCTCCACGTCCTTCCAAGTATCTAATATCATGCCTTCATTGAATAAGCAATTCTAAACATAGCCATCGCACCGATGCGTGTCAAGCAGGCCCTCTCAAGCCCTCTATGGGCGGCTCGCAGGAACAATCCTGCCGCCTTGGCGGGCGACGCTGTCTCTCGTCAAGGGTGTGTGGCTGAGCGGCGACCCCCGGGTCAATGAGGTGTGCCCGATGCTACGCGCGATCCCATATAATCCGGGCAGTCTGATGCGGTTGATGGCTCTGCCAGTTTCGATGGCTTGAAGCGTTGAGGCTTCGAGATATGAGATGAAGAACATCCAACCGCCCACGGAACTCGGGCGAGGACAAGCTGGTGGGTTGCCGTTCAGGCGGGAGCACAAGCTTGAGGCGGCGATTTGCAGGAATTTGAGGAAGTTGGGCTATGGACTGTAACGCTGTCCGTTTCACGCGCCACGCCTTTGAGCGCATGTTCGAGCGGTCAGTCATGCCCGAGGCCGTAGTTCGGATTATCAGGAAGGGTGAAATAATTGCATCGTATGTTGACGATCAGCCAATCCCAAGCGTGCTTATTCTCGGCTTCGAGCGGGACGAGCCGCTTCACCTGGTCGTGGCGCGCGACCCGGCGAGCGGAACCTGTTTCGTGGTGACAGTCTATCGTCCCGACCCGAGTCTTTGGAGCGAGGATTTCAAAACGAGGCAACGCTGATGAAGTGTGTAATCTGCAAGACAGGAGAGACCAGGCCGGGCGTCGTGACTGTGACGCTCGCCCGGGGTGAGACGACCGTATTGGTAAAAGGCACGCCGGCCGACCTTTGCCAGAACTGCGGCGAATACTACCTCGACGAGGCGGTTGCGGCGAAAGTTTACGCCAAAGCGCAGGAGGCCGCCGACCGCCACGCGGAAGTTGAGATTCTGCGCTACGCGGCGTAAGCCGCCAGCCCGCGCGCGCCAAGCAGGCCCTCTCAAGCCCTCTATGGGCGGCTCGCAGGAAGAATCCTGCCGCCTTGAAAAGCTTTCGCTGACTCCAAGCGAGCGTAGACGCGGGCGGCCCAGCCAGGAGCGGTGACCAAAGTCCGAACCCTTGCGCTACCGGGTAAACCCGAGTATCTGCGTCCCAGTTAAGCGTTATTGTCGGCAATGCTGGATAGGATGCGGCCAATACCGATCTACTTGTGGAAACTTTTTCTTCCTTGGCTCTGTCTCGCGCTCTGCGGGTGCCTGTCGTGGGGTAACAAATCGCTTCAGCGAGCCGCCCAGTCCACATTAGCAGCTCCGATTAGCCAGAACCGCGCTTGCGGCGGCGCATTTACGCCCACGCGGGCCAGCACTCGCCCTGGATACGTTCAGCTTTCCGTAAGCGTTTACGATGGCAGTAACGGACACATCGTGTCCGGGCTCACAAAGAAAAATTTCGAGCTCTCGAGTGACGGAAGAAGCGTGGCAATCAGCTCCGTTGCATACGATGCGAATCCGCCTAAATCGGTCGGTTTCGTCGTTGACGCCTCCGGTAGCATGAAACCCAAAATGGCTCAGATGCGATCGGCTGTCCGTCTGATTCTGAAGCGCCTCAACCCTCGCGATGACGTTGCGCTGGTAGGCATCGCAGAGAAGCCCTATTACCTCCAAACCGGGACTACCAACCGCACGGCGATCATCGGGCTGGTGGACGCCCTCCAAGCCTGGGGGCAGACTGATTTGTACGACGGGATCGTTTCGGGAGTGAACTGCCTGGCTAGACTATGTTTTCCGCACAAGACCTTGGTCGTGATCAGTGATGGTTTTGACAATGTCAGCACGGCTAGGAGCCTGAACGTGGTAAACATGGCCAAAACCGCCGGGATTAAAATCGACGCAATTGGAATCGGTGATGTCTTTACGTCGGGTATCTTGTGGTGGAACCAGCTTTTCGCCAAGGATGCGGTTGATCTTCCCTCATTACAATCCGTAAGTCGCCCAACTGGCGGGCAGGTTTTCCATGTCAGGATGAGCGACGACGAAGGCTCACTCGAAACGATGGCAAAGGACATCGCAGAAGGTCCTGGCGTCTATCTGCTCGAGTTCGCCAAACCCTCGGGAGCGGCGCCTGGCGGAGGGATGTCAGTAACTATCAAGGGTCATCCCGATTACGTCGTCACTCCCGTTGCACCGTGATCGGAATTCGAAGGCCGAGCTGCAATGCGGTCCGGGCGCGGTGGCGCATCGCGACTAAAAATCGACATTTGTTTTAGCCTTGGGGCGATCGTTGTGCTGGTCGCAAGCTCGGCGCGACTACATTCACGACTAGCGGGGAAGTTTCCGCTGACGCTGGTCCTGCTTTGGGGGAGAGGTGCCGCGTGGCGGCTGCTTCGCAATCTCTGCCCCCCGGTCTCGGCCGTTTTTGCGACAGCGAACCATCTCATGGATCGTTTCCCGACCGGGCCAAAGCGTGGTTAAATGGATGAATGCGCGCGAGGCGATACGCCTCAGACGAAGCCGCGGGGTCGGAGCGCAAGCAGCTTATGGGATTGACTCAAAACGGCGTAGTTCAGGAGACCAGGCGTCGCCGGCGCACCGCAACCGGCACGTTTCCGTGCCCGGCGCGCGGTTTCGGCGCCTGCGAGTTTCTCGCACGAAGCCGCGGCAGCGAAGTCCGCTATCCGAGGGGAGGCTGTCCGTTCATCGGCGGCCTGCGCCGTCCCTGCGGCGAAAAGATGAGCCCGTCCAGCGCCCAACGCGAGTCGTGACGGCCTGCGCCGGCGAGCAGCCATCGCACTGGTGCCGCGTTATCCTTCGATGAGCACGATTCTCTGGGAACCAGCCGCGGAGCGTGTAGCTTGGGAGCCAATCACTGCTTTCCAGCGCCAGGTCGAGCAGCGCTACGGCCGGCCGCTTCCCAACTATGGTGCGCTCTATCGATGGTCGATCGAGAATCCCGAGATATTCTGGAACGAAGTCTGGGACTTTTGCGGCGTGAAAGCGGCGGAGCGGGGAGCCGTGACGCTCGCCGACCGGGATCGGATGCCTGGGGCGCGATGGTTCCCCGAAGCGCGCCTCAACTTCGCCGAGAACTGCCTCGGGCGCCGCGACGACGCCGACGCTATCGTTTTTCGCGGCGAGGACCGCATCGCGCGGCGCCTTAGCTGGGCTGAGCTTTACGCGCAGGTCTCGCGCGTTGTGCAGGCGCTTCGCGCCGCCGGCATCAGGCCCGGCGACCGAGTGGCGGGCTATCTTCCCAACGTTCCCGAAGCGGTGATAGCTGCCCTGGGAGCGACAGTCGTCGGCGCCATCTGGTCGTCCTGCTCGCCCGACTTCGGTGTTGACGGCGTCGTGGAGCGGTTCGGGCAGATCGCGCCGCGCGTTCTGTTCACTGCCGACGGCTACGTTTACAACGGGCGGGTTTACAGCGCACTGGACAAGCTCGCAGGGCTGCGCTCGCGCCTTGCCAGTGTCGAGCACCTGGTCGTCATACCGTACGTCGAGCCGGAGGCGCCCGGCGGGCTCGGCGCGGCGGTCTCATGGGATCGGTTTCTCGGGCCTTTCGTGCCGGGCGAGATCGGCTTCGAACCGTTTCCGTTCAATCATCCGCTCTACATTTTGTATTCCTCAGGTACGACCGGTGTGCCCAAGTGTATCGTTCATGGCGCCGGCAGCGTTCTCCTGCAGCATCTCAAGGAGCAGCGGCTTCATACGGGCATCGTCCCCGGCGACCGCGTCTTTTACTTCACGACGTGCGGCTGGATGATGTGGAACTGGCTCGTAAGCGGCCTGGCTTCGGGCGCGACGCTGCTGCTTTACGACGGTTCGCCGTTGTGGCCCGGGCCGGCGGCGCTTTTTGACTACGCTGAGGCCGAGCGCGTTACGATGTTCGGCACGTCGGCCAAGTACCTCGATTCGATCGCCAAAGCGGGCCTGTCGCCGATACGGACGCATCGGCTGGAGCACCTGCGCACGATCTGCTCGACCGGTTCGCCGCTTGCGCCCGAGGGCTTCGACTACGTTTACGCGCACATCAAACGCGACGTATGCCTCTCGTCGATTTCCGGCGGGACCGAGCTGATTTCCTGCTTCGTGCCGGGCAACCCGGCCCTGCCGGTGCGCCGCGGCGAGCTTCAGTGCCGGGGTTTGGGGATGGCGGTCGAAGTCTGGAACGAAGAGGGCAGGGCGGTGCGCGGCGAGAAGGGCGAACTGGTATGCACCGCGCCGTTTCCGACGCAGCCGCTTTGTTTCTGGAACGATCCCGGGGACGCGAAGTATCGGGCCGCCTATTTCGAGCGCTTCCCCGGTGTGTGGTGCCATGGAGACTTCGCCGAGCTTACCGAGCACGACGGCATGATCATCTACGGGCGCTCGGACGCAACGCTCAATCCCGGCGGGGTGCGGATTGGCACGGCGGAGCTTTATCGGCAGGTCGAGCAGCTCGACGAAGTCGTCGAGAGCTTGGCTGCCGGCCAGAACTGGGGCAGCGACGTCCGGGTGGTCCTGTTCGTCAGGTTGCGCGAAGGGCTCGCGCTCGACGAGGCGCTCAAGGATAAAATCCGCTCGCAGATTCGCCGCAGCCTGACACCGCGCCACGTACCGGCAAAAATCATCCAGGTACCGGACCTGCCGCGCACGCGAAACGGCAAACTCATGGAACTGGCTGTGCGAAATCTGATAAACGGTCAGCTAGTGGTCAACCGCGAGGCGGCGGTGAATTCGGAAGTGCTCGACTTTTTCACGGCGATTCCTGAGCTTCAGGCGTAGCGGCGCGTCCCTGGCGATGAAGAAAGCCAGGCGCAATGATGGTAGATGATCGTAGGGTACGCGACGCGTTGGCGACGCGCGGACCTCTTGGCAATGCATACTTAAGGAGCGAGCAATGGCTAAACCGGCACCGGTTTACATTCTGAGCGGAACGCAGACCGATTTCGCCCGTAACTGGCTGAAGGAGGGAACATCTTTCCTCGTCCCGATACGCGAGGCGGTACTGAACTCGCTGACGGCGGCCAATGTCGAGCCGCGGGAAATCCAGAGCGCGCACGTCGGAAACTTCGGCGCCGAGCTTTACACCCATCAAGGCCATATCGGCGCCTTCATGGTGGAAGTCGATCCGGTGCTGCGCGGACTGCCGACGGCCCGCCACGAGGCCGCCTGCGCGTCGGGTTCGATCGCAATCCTCGCCGCGTCGGCCGAGATTGAGGCCGGACGCTACGACCTCGAGTGCGTGGTCGGAATCGAGCAGATGAAAACGGTGGATTCGGTAACCGGCGGAGACTATCTCGGAACCGCTGCGTGGTACGAGCGCGAATCCAAGG
This sequence comes from Deltaproteobacteria bacterium, assembly GCA_021792265.1. Taxonomy (GTDB): domain Bacteria; phylum Desulfobacterota; class Binatia; order Binatales; family Binataceae; genus JAJYVB01. Next base: position 6,343 of record JAJYVB010000124.1, read on the forward strand.
GCGTCGAGTATCCGTTCCCGAAGCTCTTCGGCCGGCTCGGCGACGAGTACGACAAGCGCTTCGGCCTCAAGGACGAGCACTTGGCGCGCATCGCCGCGATCAACTTTGCCAACGCGCGGCGCAATCCACAGGCGCAGACTCGCGAGTGGTTCGTTGGTCCGGGCAGCGAGCAGCGCGAAGCGAAGATGGGGCAGCCTGTAGCAGGCCGGCTCAGGGTGCGCGACTGCTCGCAGGTGACCGACGGGGCGGCAGCGCTCATACTCGCCTCCGAGCGCTACGCCGCGCAGTGGGCCAAGCGCAACGGCAAGCGGCTTGACGCCGTGCCGCGTATTCTGGGATGGGGCCATCATACGGCGCCCTTTGAATTCGACGCCAAGGTCGCTGAAAGCCGCGACAACCCTTACGTTCTGCCCCATGCCCGCAGTGCAATACTCGACGCCTTCGAGCGCGCCGGCATCGCCGGTGTCGCCCAGGTGAACGCGATCGAGACCCACGACTGTTTCACCACTTCCGAGTACATGGCGATCGATCACTTTGGCATCACGCCGCCGGGCCAGTCGTGGCGGGCGATCGAAGAGGGGCAGATCGAGCTGGGCGGGAAGATGCCGATCAATCCGAGCGGCGGACTTATCGGCGGGGGCCATCCGGTAGGATGTACCGGAGTTCGTCAGATGCTCGACTGTTACCGGCAGGTTACCGGGCAGGCCGGGGACTACCAGGTCGCAGGCGCCAAGACGTGTGCGATGCTGAACATTGGCGGAAGCGGGACGACCTGCTGCGCCTTCGTGGTGGGCTGCTAAACTGGCGTTGACGCAGCGCTCAGGCGGGGCGGCGGTTCGCCCATGGGCGAACCGCCGCCCCGCGCCCGTTTCTGCGCGCCGCCGTCACTGCACTCCAGGATCGCGGCCTTACCCCTACGCTCAGGAGAGCGGACGAACGACGTGCTCGCGATAGGCCGGACGCTCTCGAAGTTTCAGGTACCAGGCTTCCAGGTTCGGCAGAAGCGGCCGATGAATCGAGAGCGAGAACCAACGGTACGCAAGCGCGCCGGCCGGGATGTCGCCCATCGTGAAGTCGTCGCCGGCGACGTAGCGGTTGTCTGCCAGGTGCGCGTCGAGCCTGGCCCATACTTCGGCAAGAGTGGCGCGCGCTTTTTCCAAAGCGGCCACGTCGCGGTTCTCGGGCTTGGTCCTGACAAGTCCGACGAACAGCGTGGACATGTCGCGCGCGAGCGTCGTCGCCTCCCAGTCCATCCATCGCTCCGCGAGGGCACGGGTTAGCAGGCCGGAGGGCCACAGCGTGCCGGTCGCATGCTTGGCCGCCAGATAGCGGACAATCGTGTTCGACTCCCAGAGGACGAAGCCGTCGTCGTCAATCGTCGGTACCAGGCCGTTTGGATTAAGCGCCAGATACCAGGGTTCGTGATTTCCACCAAAGGCGCCGCCCACGTCCACGCGCTCGAAAGCAAGGCCGAGTTCGCTGGCGCACCATAGCGTCTTGTCAACATTTATCGAGTTGCTGCGGCCGTAAATCTTAAGCATCTGACCGACCTCTCCTGTTCCGATCATGACCATGCTTGAAGTTGTCGGCAACGCTACGCATCGCAATCGCGCGGCTCGCAGCCTCCGGCCTCCCAACTCTAAGGGAACGGTCGCCTCTTGACAAAAGCTCCCCGGGGGGGGGTAGCGTCGCCTCTCTGGAGGCTGGCGCAAAGCGACGGCCTGGTCGGCAGGCCGTGCGCCGCTACCTGGGGGAGGGCACAATGGCTCCTGCTGACTTCGCCGCTCCATCCGGCGCATCCGCTACGCCGCAGCGGCCCGAACCGCATCGGTCTTCGCCAGGTCAGAGCTCGGTTTTGCGGAAGAGAGCCGTGACCGCGGCCCACGTGGCCGTCCTCACCGTGCTCGCGGCAGCGTTTGCCTGCCTCGTCTGCTTCGGGTCGGGAGCGCGCGCGGACATCGTCTATCAGTACGACTCCGACGGCCGCGTGACCGGCGTCTACAACAGCACGACGGGCCAGGGCGTCGGGTACACCTACGACAGCGACGGCAACATCACCCAGGTTTTCCCGACCGCCACGCCCACGCCCACGCCGTAGCCGAGCGACTCGGGGGGGTGAACATGAAGCGCTATCGTCCGTGCCTGCATTCGCTCGTACTCGTGCTCGCGCTCCTGCTCGTGCTCTGCGCCTCCGGGGCGCACATCCACGCGCAAACCGCCAGCGGTCCGGCAACGACGCCGGGGACAACCTCTGCCAGCACGACAACGATTGCGGCGACCCCGATCGGCGCCGGCTCCTGCGGGTCCGGAAAACCGCTTTACGGCGAATGCATGGCGCTAAGAGCGGGACCGGCTCCCGGTGAGAAATTCACCGCGCTCTCAAGCGGCATGTTCACCTATTCCAAGACCGATCTTACGCTGGCGGGCGCGATGCCGATCGTCATCCAGCGCGTCTACCGCTCGCGCGATTATGAAGCCAGTGCCACTCCGGTTGCCCGCAACTTCGGCCTCGGCACGCGGCTCAATTACGATATCTTTTTGTATTCGTACAGCGAGTATCAGGGGAGCCCGGCAAACTACATGAACGCCGAGGTGGTGATGCCGGACGGCGGCGAACTCGCCTGCGGGCGCGACACGTCCACCTGCGACGATCCGAGTAGCTGCACCGACTACACCGGGCCTTCGTCCAGCAATCCCGCGGTCTTCGATTGCAACGAGCAGCCGACCGGCATCTGGTTCGACTCCACGCTCACCTACAATTGGAACAACTCGGGGTGGGATCTGGCGCGCAAGGACGGCACCGTCTATCACTTCGGCTCCGACTCCCTCCTGCAAACCATCACCGATCGCTTCGGCAATTCCATAGCGATTACGCGGGGCGGCCAGGAGTTGGCCAACTGCGCCAATCCC
>JAJYVB010000125.1 GCA_021792265.1 Deltaproteobacteria bacterium
ACGTGCGCTGATGGAGGCCGTGGAAATCGCCGACAAAATTCGGCGTCAGCCGGACTTCGATCTCGTATGACTGGCCGCGATAGCGAACGTCGGTCCATAGCTCATGACGGATTGCGCTGCGGCTCGCTCCGTCGCCTAGAAGCGCGCGCTCGGCGCGAGCCAGCATCGGCTTGGCGCGTTCGGTCAGCCGCCGATACGACGGGGCATGGTCGCGCAACGTGGCCGAATACTCTCGGCCAAGCGGAGCACAAAGCGCGCCCCACGCGCACAGCAGGCCTGGATTCCGCGGCAGGATTACGTGCCGTATCCCGAGTTCGGCAGCCAGTTCGCAGGCATGCATCGGGCCGGCTCCGCCAAAGGCTACCAACGCGAACTCGCGCGGGTCGAATCCGCGCTCGACGCTTATCACCCTCACCGCGCGCTCCATGTTGGCGTTGACGACCCGAAGCACTCCGAGCGCGCCACGGGCCGCGTCGGCCTTCATGGCACGGCCGAGCGTATCCAGCGCGCGTTCTGCACGATCGGGATGGAGCCGCATCCGCCCGCCCAGGAAATTCGCGGCGAGCAGGCGTCCTGCGACGAGGTTGGCGTCGGTTACCGTAGCCCGTTCGCCCCTGCCGTAGCATGCCGGGCCGGGATCGGCACCGGCGCTCTCAGGGCCGACCTGCAGCGAGCCGCCCGCGTCAATCGAGGCGATAGAGCCGCCGCCGGCTCCCACTGTGTGCATGTCAATCGCCGGGGAACGGACCGCGTAGCCGCCGGGATAGCTGAGCGTGCGGATATGCGCACCGCGGTCGAAAAGCGCGACATCGGTCGAGGTTCCTCCCATGTCGAAGGTGATGAAACGATCGACTCCGGCTGATGCCATAATCCCTGCCGCACCGGCCACGCCGGCTGCCGGACCGGATAGCAGCGTGCGGACCGCCTCGAGGCGCGCGAGCCGGGGGCCAATCGCGCTTGCATTCGACTGCATAACGCGCAGCCGCGACCCCGCAAGGTCGCGCTCGAGGCGCTCCAGATGCGCCGCCATCCGTGGCGCCACGTACGCGTTCGTCACGGTCGTCGAAAGCCGCTCGTATTCGCGATACTCAGGCAGAAGCCGATGGGAAACGGAGAGCGGCAGGCCCAGCGGTTCCAGGACCCGCGCCACCGCCTCTTCGCTTCTCGAATTGGCGTAGGAATGAAGAAGGCAGACGGCGAACGCCTGAGCGCCGCTTCGCTCGGCGAGGCGCCGGATCACGGCGAGGTCGCGGCGGCCGAGCGGCTTCTCGATTCGACCGTCGAAAAAGGTTCGGCCGCCGACGCCGAAGCGCATGCGGCGAGCTACCAGCGGCTCGGGGCGAAAGGGTGCAAGGGCGTACAGGTCGGTGCGGTTCTGACGGCCTATCTCGATTAAGTCTTCGAAACCGGCGTCAGTGAACAGCGCAATCCGCGCTCCCTTTCTCTCCAGGAGGGCGTTGGTCGCAACCGTCGTGCTATAGGTGACCAAGTCGGCTCGCGCCTCGCCGAGAAGCGCGCGTATGCCCTCGATGACCGCGCGGGCTGGGTCGTCAGGCGTCGAAAGCAGCTTATGGATTCGCACCTGGCCATCGACCAGGGCAACCAGGTCGGTGAACGTACCGCCTGTATCTATCCCAACCAGAACCGTCGAGGCAGCCCGCCGGCGTGTCCGTGATTTGGCCGCGGATGTGTCGAGTAGTCCCGAATCGACTGCCGTTTGCGACGCCGTCATCGCCAGTTGCGGGACTATAGCTGGGCTGCCGATTCGTTTCGAGGCGCGGTCAGCTCGGGCGCGCCTCGTTTCGGCAGTTTTCACGACGGCCTAATCAGAATCTTGAAGTTCGGCGGCTCGTGGCTGGCCGCCATAGCTTCGATTCCCTGGTCAAGCGGGTAGGCTGCCGAAATCAGCGGGCGCGGGTCAACCTTACCGCTAGCCAGCAGCTTGAGAGCTGGTTCGAACCGGCCGCACCGCGAACCAACCACCGTTACCTCGTCTATTACGATTGGCGCCAAATTCAGGTTTCCACCCAACGCCGTGGTTGATTTCAGGACGATTCTTCCTCGCGGTCGCGTGAGCGCTACGGCTCGCTCGAATCCCGCCGGGTTGCCGGTGCAATCGACGACCATGTCGAATCCGGGCTCCATTTTGCTTTCGAGGTTGGTGCGCAGCCCGAGCGCTCCCAGGCGAGCAAGTTTTTCCGGATGACGGCCGGCGAGTACCGGGTTCAGCCCTTCAGCCGCCAGCACCATCGCGACAACGGCGCCCAGCCTGCCGTCACCGAGAACGGCGATTGTTTCCCGGCCGTCGAACCTCACCTGTTCGAGGATTTCGCACGCTGCCGCGACAGGTTCGCAAAAAACGGCCATCTCGTCCGGCACCGAGTCCGGCACGGGAAGCAGGTTACGCGGGGGCAGGCTCAAGTACTCGGCAAAAGAGCCGTCGCGTCCCAGGACTCCCAGCACCGTACGGTTTGGGCAATGGCGCTCCAAATCCGCCCGGCACGCATGGCATCGCCCGCACCCAACGTTGATCTCACCGACCACCCGGCGCTGGGCAAGTTCGGCGCCCTCGGGCGCTCCCGCTCCAGAGCCATTTCCCGCTGTGGCGACCACCTCGCCAACGAACTCATGTCCGAGAACACCCCGATGGGCCATGTAGCCCGAAATAAGCTCCAAATCGGTGCCGCAAATTCCCGAAAGTCTCACCTTGACGATCGCTTCGCCAGGTACTGAGCGCGGGTCCGGATAGTCCCGCCTCAGCGTCAGAACACGGTCGAGGTACAGCGCACGCATCGGCTTATGTTTTACCCCTCGTAAACCTGCGCGCCAGCGCGTTCGGAGTTTACGTTTTTGACAACGAGGCAGATTTTTAGCTGCCGGAGATGCTCCGCACAAGTGCGGATCGTTCCACACTCCATCCCAAACTCCGGCCGCGAGAGAGCCGGAGAACAGGCGCGATTCTGGTTTTACGTCATGGCTGGTAGGCCAGCGTTTTAGAAGCTTAGCTGCGTTCGTTCAATGCGATAGCGGCGGCTTTCTTGAGCGAGGGCTCGGTAAGGGGAGAGAACCACCAGAAGAACCGCGTGTAATACGGCTCTTTGGAACCGCTACGATATTTGACCAGGCCGTAAATCGCAACGCGCTTCACGCCAGCGTTAACGAGATCGATGTCGTCTTTTGTCCAGTTAACAACAACAGGAATAGGCCCAAGGTCTTGCCCTACCGCAACAACTGGTTCTGCAATGTCTATCCAAGGAACGAAGATGAGCGTTTCCCATCTCGGGTCGCCCGCCTGTGGGAAACAATCGAATTTCCAAGCCGTTGCATAGATTTCGAGCAATTCCGCCGGGCTGCTTCCTACGTTGCGCAAGGTAATTCGGGCCCGAGAAATTGGCTCTTGGTTACCCAGAACAGGATGCTTGAAGGACTCCCGAGTTACTGCGGTAACGAGCAAATACGGTCTGTCGGCGTGAAGCGCTTTGCGGGCAACTTCGGTGGTAGCCTCGGCAGTTCTGCGCATGTCGCGGGTCACGAGGACCAGCTTCCAAGTAAAGACCGCTAACAAAATCGTCGCTATGGTTGTTGCGCAAGTAAAGACATCTTGCACAGACACCGCGGCGATCCGTCCTTTGACCTCTCGCAAGACGTCTGAGTCCCGGTCGCGATTTTCTCCAATCTGTTTGGCTCTTGCTTGGCTGCTCGTGGGATCTGCCGGAGGCGTAGCCTGTTCGATTCGCGCCGCAGAGGAGCGCTGCTTGGAATCGAAATGTGCCTGCTTGGATGCTTTATTTCCCTGCTGGGGCAGGCTTTGGCTTGGCCGAGTTAGGCTTTGTGCGCCCAGGTTTTTTGCGCCGCTTAGGAGCGAGGCCGACACGATCAGGATCAACGCTACCAATGGCATCGAAGGCCTCATGGAGACTCGACGAGTGTAACGAAATCGGCTTTGCTTTTGGCACGATTTCCTGTCTAGTGGCAAGCAACGTTGCCCGCCCTTATCCGCGGCCGGCTTGGTTGGAGGTACAGGGTGCGCATCGCTTATGGCTCATCCATCGTAAACCCGAGCGCGGGCGCTTTCGGGAATTACGCTCCTGACAACGAGGCAGATTTTTAGCTGCCGGAGATGCTCCGCACAAGTGCAGATCGTTCCACACTCCATCCCAAACTCCGGCCGCAGGGGAGCGGGAGGAACGCGATATGCGCGCCTGTCCTGGCCTTCTCCCGTGGCACTGAACTGGGAAAAAGGCAAAAGGAAGGTGTCGCGGGGCTCCTGTCATTCTCCGAGAGGCTGCTGCTATCGTGCCTGCAGCGAACGCGCTATTCCGGCCTTGGGGTGAGGGCCGAACCCATCATGCGTGCGCCAACCGTATCCGAAGCCCCGGAGATCTTCGAGACCCTGATTCCCGCGCGGCTCGACCGCCTGCCGTGGTCCCGTTTTCACTGGATGTTGGTGGTCGCGCTTGGGATCACCTGGATTCTCGACGGGCTCGAAGTCACGCTGATGGGCGCGATCAGCGCTGTACTGCAGTCGCCTCGGGCGCTCCACTTCACCGCAGCCCAGATTGGCTCAATCAGTTCGGCATATCTTGCTGGCGCGGTGACCGGCGCGCTGCTGTTCGGGCACCTGACCGATCGATTCGGCCGGCGAAAGTTCTTTTTCGTGAGCCTCTCGATCTACCTGCTGGGCGTCGCCCTGACCGCCTTCTCCTGGAGCCTCGCCAGCTTCGCGACCTTCCGCTTTGTCACCGGAGCAGGGATCGGCGGGGAGTATTCGGCTATCAACTCGGCGATCGATGAGTTGATTCCGGCCCGTTTTCGCGGCCGGGTCGATCTCATCGTTAACGGCAGCTACTGGCTGGGGGCGGCGGCCGGCTCGCTGTCGACCTTCTTCATCCTCGATCCCAGAATCTTTTCCATCGATCTTGGGTGGCGCCTCGGGTTCGCCATCGGCGCAGTCATCGGAACCGTCGTGCTGGCTCTTCGCCGGTTCATCCCGGAAAGCCCGCGCTGGCTTTTGACCCACGGGATGCGGGACGAAGCCGAGGCCACTGTCCGCAACATCGAGGCGGAAGCGGTACGCGAGAGCGGCCAGCAACTGCGTGAGCCAGCGCTCGAAGATACGCTGAGAATCTGCCCGCGCCGCGAGTTCGGGCTTGCGACGGTCCTCAAGCCGCTGGTTACCACCTATCGCACGCGCTCAATTCTGGGACTGTCGCTGATGGTGGCCCAGGCGTTCCTCTACAACGCGATCTTCTTTACCTACGCGCTGGTACTGACGCGTTATTACGCGGTTCCAGCGGATGTAACCGGACTTTATCTGCTGCCCTTCGCGATCGGCAACTTTTTGGGTCCGCTGGCGCTTGGCACGCTGTTCGACACCATCGGACGCCGGCAGATGATCGCCGGGACTTTCGGGCTGTCGGCCATGCTGCTCATCGCCAACGGATGGATGTTCGCGCACGGGATACTTTCCGGTACGGGGCAGGCCGCGCTCTGGACCGCGCTGTTTTTCTTCGCTTCGCCCGCCGCAAGCTCGGCCTACCTGACCGTGAGCGAAATCTTTCCGCTTGAGATGCGGGCGATGGCAATCGCGATTTTCTATTCTGCCGGCACGGCAGCGGGCGGAATCGCCGCCCCGTGGGTCTTTGGAGAACTGATCGACAGCGGATCGCGCGCCGAGCTCTGGTACGGCTACTTGTTCACGGCCGCCTTGATGCTGGGCGCGGCGCTGGTCGAAGCTACGATCGGCGTCGGGGCCGAAAAGATGAGCCTTGAGAAAGTGGCAGAACCACTGTCGTCGGCAATACCTTAGAGAAGCTCCCTTGCGTCGTCACGCCGGGGGTGCAGGCGGCCGTTCAATCGTCGCTCTTAGGGCTCGACGCTTTGCTATCGGCCGGGGCCGCGGGCTTGGCGTCATTTGAGGCGGAAGCTGCGGGCGAGGTTGCCGCGCCATCCGAATTACCATTAGCGGAAGACGCAGCACCGCCGGTTTCACGGGTGCCTGTGGAGTTCGAGCCTGAACGCGCGTAGTCAGTTGCGTACCAACCGCTTCCTTTGAGAACAAACGACGTTCTGGAGACGAGTCGCTCGACCTTAGCCCGGCAGGTCGGGCAGCGTTTAAGCGGGTTTTCAGTGATTCGTTGCATCACCTCGAAGGTCCCGCACTTTTCGCAAAAATACTCGTAGATCGGCATAACGCTAAGATGGTATTCGCGTCTGAAGAAGATCCTTACTCACAACTATTAGCTAAACACGCCTCTTCGCATTGTCAATCAACGCTACAGCCGCGACCTCCGATGCTTTAAGTACCCAGACAGGGAGATCCCGGTTCGCATTGCCTCCTGAAGCGGTCTCGCAAGTCAATCCAGGTCCAGGAGACTTAAGTGAAGCCGTACATCAAAGCGCGCGTCAAAGTTGGCAATAAGTACTGCTGAAGGAATTCGATAAAAATTACCACGACCAGCGGCGAGAGATCTAATCCGCCGAAGATAACCGGAAGGTGTTCCCGTACCCAGTCGAAAACCGGCTCGGTAACCGCGTAAATGAAGCGGACGATGGGATTGTAGGGGTTAGGCTCAATCCAAGTGAGGACCGCCGCGATGATGACGGTCCAGAAGTAGAGCCAGAGCAGCGTGTTGAGCTGATTTACGACAAAGATTACCAGATTGGTCCAAACAAACACGGTTTTCTACTCTTTTCGTTCGCCGCTTAGCACTCGCGAGCGACGCGCAGCGGCGGCAACCCCCGAAGTCACGATATCAGAAAAGCCCGCTGCGGCGAACCGCCCTAACGCCGCCTCCGTCGTGCCGCCGGGTGAGGCAACGATACGGATAAGTTCTTCGGGCGCAAGCCCGGTCCGAGCCATCGTCTCCTGTGCGCCGCCGACTGTTGCCAGGGCCATCCTGTATGCCAACTCGCGCGGCAATCCCTCGCCGACGGCCGCGTCCGTCAGCGCCTTAACAAAAAGATACACGTAAGCTGGACCGCTCCCCGAGAGTGCCGTTACGGCATCGAGCAGCGACTCGTCCCTAAGCACGACCGCCTCGCCAACCGCTTGGAAAAGCCTGACGGCGAACGCCTCGTCGGCGCGGCTGGCGTGGCTTCCGCGCACGACCGCAGTCATGCCCCGGCCCACCATCGCGGGCGCGTTCGGCATCACCCGCACGACGCGCGCACCGGGACCAAGTGCCGCCTCAATTTTCGCCAACCTTATGCCCGCGGCTATCGAGATGAACAGGGTAGCGGCCTGCATGCGCAAGCGCGAACTCCTGCCTATCGCACCAACGTCGGCCGCGCGCTTGGCTTTGGTTCTCGGTTTTTCGGTGGCGCGCTCGGCACACTTAAGTTGCCGCTCCAGTTCTGAGAGCACAGCGTCGATATGTTGCGGTTTGACGGCCAACACGACCACGTCGCAAAGCGACGCAACCGAAAGATTTTCGGAGACTGTAGCCACGCCGTAGCGGCGGGCAACGCTGCGGCGCTTTTTCGGATCGATATCGGAAACGACTACCTGCTGTGGCTGGAAAAGGCGCCTGGCGAGCAAACCACGGATAAGCGCCTCCGCCATGTTTCCGCCGCCGATGAAGCCGATGCGTTTGACCGCGGCTTCCTTTTTGGCACCGCTCCGGTCGGTCTTCACGACGGCCGCTCTCCTAATATGGCGCGCCCAATCCTCACGATGGTTGCTCCCTCTTCGATAGCTACCTCAAAGTCGTCCGTCATTCCCATCGAAAGCTCTGTCAGCGAAAGGCCGCTGGCGCTTGATAACCGATCGCGAAGCTCGCGGAGTTCAGCGAAAAAGCCGCGCGATTGTTCACCGTTGGCGGCGGGCGGCGGTATGGTCATCAGACCGCGCACGTCAACCAGGTTGCGAACGGCGTCGATCAGGTGCTCGACCTGGCCGGGTGGCACACCGCTCTTGGTTGCTTCGCCCCCAAGATTGACCTCGACGAGCACGGCGCACGGCGTGTCTTTACGGTGGCGGCTGAGAGCGCGGGCGAGAGCCTCGCAGTCGAGGCTCTGGATCAGCTCGAAGCTATTGGCCGCAAGTTTGGCCTTGTTGGTCTGCAGGTGGCCGATCATGTGCCAACGGATGTTGGTGAGATCGGCCAAGTTTGCGCGTTTGGCAAGGGCCTCTTGAACGTAATTTTCGCCAAAGCAGCGTGCTCCGGCCTCGTAGGCGGCGCGAATTGCTTCAGCAGGCTGCCCCTTGCTTGCCACCAGCAGATTCACCGCCTCAGGAGGGCGCTGCGAGCGCAGCGCAGCCCTGGAGATCCGCTGCCGCACGCCGGCGAGCCGCGCTGCGATCTCTTCCGGCGAAAGCATCAGGGAGTGCGCTCGTGGCCTGGAGTAACAGCGGGTGCTTTTGATGCCGCGTCGTTCTCTTTTTGCGGACTGATCCCGAAGCGCGCCAGGGTGGCTGTTACCTCTGCGACGGGCAGGCCCGTTACGTTATCAACTGAGCCCTCAATGCTTGCGACGAATCCGCCCGCCTGATTCTGGATTCCGTACCCGCCCGCCTTGTCAAAGGGCTCGCCGGTGGCGATGTAGGCTTCGACCTCGGCGCGGCCAAGCTCGCGAAAACGCACGCGGCTGCAAACCTGCCGGCTAACAAGGACGGCCGCTCCCCGCGCCAGCGCGTACGCCGTGGTGACCACGTGCGTCGTTCCCGAAAGCGTGAACAGCATCGTGCGCGCTTCCTGCTCGGTGGCGGGCTTTCCCAGAATCTGGCCGGCGCATTCGACGACGGTGTCGGCCGCGAGCACGAGCGACGAAGGTCGCAGCCGGGCAACTGCAAGCGCCTTCTCGCACGCCATCCGCAGTGCGAACTGTCCGGCGGTTTCGTCCTGCTCGATCTGTTCATCGACCCCGCTTTCGACAACCTCGAAAGTAAATCCGGCTCGGCCTAGCAGGGCGCGCCGCCGAGGCGACCCTGAGGCGAGCACGAGCATCGGTTGGCTGTTGTTTTGGCTCACGCATGAAGACTATGACGGCTTGCGTTTAGGCGGCGCAAGCCAGTGCGCCGAAGAAATCCCGCGCTATTCCGCTTGGATCAGGCTGGAGTTCGACTTCGATGCTCGTGGTACGAGACCGCGTGATAGATTGAAACTGCAGGCTCGGTCAGATAGCCACAAATCCGATGGGTTCGTTTGGCTCGCAATGGCAACGACTGCTGGCAGGAGGGCTCGCCGTCCTGGCCTGTGTGCTGGCACCATCTTT
>JAJYVB010000126.1 GCA_021792265.1 Deltaproteobacteria bacterium
GCCGGATGTTCTCCGATGGTCTGGGTGCTCGAACGGCGCCAGCGTCGCGAGTCGCGAGCGAAATCAGGCAGGCACCGGCGAGGTGCAATGGGAGCAGCGGCGCGCCTTGATAGGAATTTCGCTGAGACACTCCGGACAGGACCGAGTAGTCGGCGCAGCCGGCTTTTCTACCCTTGTCAGCAGCTTAGTTACTGGTATCACGATGCCAAAGTAAACCGCTGCAGCGATCAGTACAAACGATATCAGTGCATTGACGAACTCGCCGATCATGAACTTGCTACCGTTGATGGTGAAGGCGATGCCGGAGAAGTCCGGTTGTTTCATGATCGCCGCAATGAAAGGGGTGAGCAGATCCTTGACGAAAGCGGTGATTACCGTTCCGAATGCAGCGCCGATCACGATGCCGACTGCCATATCGACGACGTTGCCGCGCAGAATGAAGTTCTTGAACCCGCCCATGTTGGCTCCTCCTGTGGCCGCACGCGGCGCCGCCTTGCGCAGCCGCTTTTGCTCGAACTGTTGCGCCAGATGCAAATCCCTATCGAGTTCGTTTTCCACCGCACCGGTTCCGGACCGCATACTAACACTGTGGCAATTTGGGTTCGACTCAAAGCGAGAAAGCGATGAGTTTCGAATTTGTGGCGCATCGTCCGCGTACCAAGCCGTTCTTCGGCACCGATGGCTTATGAATACGGCAGACTTGTCAGCTATGCAAAACGATCGAATTGAGCTTCGGCGACGCGCGAAGAGACGCCCTCGGGCGGTTCGCAGTCCAGACGTTCCGGAGCGGCCCGGAAATCCTCGGATTTCAGCCGCTCAGGCAGGGCGTGGCGCCCCGGCCGGGAGTCGAACCCGAACTTGAGGTTCCGGAGACCTCCGTGATGTCCTTTTCACTACCGGGGCAGCCGCAAGACAACGGCAAGCAATATATCACCGCAGACACCGGGACAAGCATGTTGCTGCGAGTGCCGCGCAGGGCACTGAACGCCTGTTAATGAGGCTTTGCCGGCGGGACGTGCGGCCTAGCGGTCCCTTGCCGGACCGCGGCCTTGAGTTGCGGGTGCTTCGTCAGCTCCAACCTCACTCCGGATGCCCGCAGTTGGCGGTGCAAGCGGATTGCCGGCTTCGTCGGCTTCGCTCTGGCGGTGCTCGGCCTCCGGCCATGCCATCGCAATCGTGCCGACCATCTGGCGGTGAAACCGGCCGTTGCTGGCGACGATTTCCCCGCCGGCTAAATCAAGCGGGCTGCCGTCCATGTTGGTTACCCTCCCGCCGGCTTCTCGGACCAGCAAGGCTCCGGCGGCCACGTCCCAGGGTTTCAGCCCGAACTCCCAGAACCCATCGATCCGGCCGCAGGCGACGTTGGCCAAGTCCAGCGCGGCCGAGCCTGTGCGCCTGATGCCCTGGCATCGAAGCAGGAACGCTTCCCAAAACGTCAGATAAAAGCGCGGCCGGCTCCGGCGGTCGTAAGGAAAGCCGGTTCCGAGCAGTGAAGAGGAAAGCGCGGCGGTACGGCTCACGCGAATTGGCTTGCCGTTAAGCCGGGCGCCCTTGCCGCGCGCGGCGCTGAACATTTCCTTTTTGAGCGCGTCGTAGACCACGGCGATCAGGACGCGGCCGTGCTCTTCGTAAGCGATCGATACGCAAAACTGCGGATAACCGTGCGCGAAGTTCGTGGTTCCGTCGAGCGGGTCCACGATCCATCGGTGAGGCGCAGGGCAGGTCTCGGCGGCGCCTTCCTCAGCAAGTATCGAATGTGTGGGAAATCGTCGCCGCAGTATTGCGGAGATCGCCCCCTCGGCCTCACGGTCGGCCTCGGTGACCAGGTCGATAGGATTCGAGGCCTTGAGTTCGACGTTGATCCGCCGAAGGCGCTTGAGATGAATACGCCCGGCAGCCCGAGCGGCGCTTAGGGCGGCATCTTCAATGTCCGACATGCTCACGGCCTCGAATAGATATTCGACCGCGCCGCTGTAATCCAGACGCTTTGAATCCTTGGGTACGCAAACGCTTGAAGCTCGCGGGCAGGCTTCTTGGCAAACCCACCCCGGAGCGGGAGAATTTTCGTGATCATCTCGCTCCTTTGGCCGCCCATCTGAGGGGTAGGAAGGAGATGGACCGCGCGCCGGGAGGGCCGGTTGGCGGGGAAAGGCGGGTTCGCAGACGGGCTTACCAAAGCTCTGGAGGTTAGTCTATCAACTCAACGGAGAAGGCATCGGAAGCCACGCAGAAGGTAGCCGCGGCGATGGGATCAACCGGGTTGCAGGAACTTGCGCCGCCAGCGAGCGACACGCCGTGGTCTGAGCAGGCAATCCGCGGCATCGTTCGCCGTTACTACGCGGTGTGGTGGGTCTATTCGTTTGCCGGCGGCTTCTTGTTCGCTACATATCCGCTGTTTTTGCGGGCACGCGGCCTCAACCAGTTCCAGATGAACGGCGTGATGGCCGTGTACTTCGTAACGATTCTTTTGACAGACGTTCCCACCGGCGCCTTTGCCGACGCGATGGGACGCCGACGCTCCTTCCTGCTGGGCTGTACGCTGCGCGTAGCCGGCTTCATCGCCTATCTGCTGGTCCATCGCTACGTTCTCTTTTTGGTGGCGGAGGCGATCGATGGCCTGGGGACTACCTTTTGCAGCGGCGCGATCGACGCCTGGGGAGTGGATGCTCTGGACCAGGCAGGCTACGGGACAGCTAAAAATCGGCTGTTTTCGAGGGTCTCGCAGCTCATGAACGCGGGCTTCATGGCTTCGGCACTGGTCGGCGCTTACGCGGGCCAGATCGACCTGGCGTGGCCCTGGATTCTGGGCGCGGCGGGCTATGCGGTCAGCGCCGTCACAGGCGCTTTGCTGATGCATGAGGACCGGGTTGGCCGCATCGAGCTTCGTGCGCGGGAGATACCGGGCAGAATTGCGCAGCGCATTTGGGGCGGTCTTCGCCTTGGATTTGGCCGCCGCAGTATCCTGCTGCTGAGCCTGGCCAACGCCGCAGCCTTCGCCGCCTGGTCGCCGTATTGGCTTGAATGGCCGCAGCTTTTTCGTGACAGCTACCACTCGGGCATCGGCGTGCTTGGATGGATCTACTGCGGGCTTACGGTTGCCCATCTGTTGGGCTCGCAGGTCGTTGCGCAGACTAGCCGGCGGCCGGCCCGGGGCCGCAGGCGCGAGCTGGTGGCGCTCGTAGCTACCTCCAGTGTGACGCTGGCCGCCGCGGGCAGCCTGGCAAAGCGGCCGACGCTCGCGCTTGCGATGTTATTCGTGATGAAGGTCGCGACGGGCGCTATGCAGCCGCTTGCCGCGACCTGGTTCAACGAGGAAGTCGGTGCCGAAGAACGCGCAACGCTGCTTTCGTTCAACAGCACGTTTGCGATGCTGGGTGGATCGGCAGGTCTGCTCGGTACGGGCTACTTCGCCGACCGGTACGGAATCGGCCCGGCCTGGCAGTTGCTTGGTTTGGTTCTGCTTACGGCTGCTCCATGTTACTGGCGGGCGGAAGCTTCGCCGCGCGAAAAAGTCCTGCCGGGGGAGACGCGCGGGTCGGCAAGTACCTGAATGCCGTAGCGGCTGCTGCGCTGGTACTGGCGCGGCCTTTTCCGGTACGATAAAAATTTAGAATGCCTAGTTGCAGGGGCGTCGGCGCGTCTGGCCGGTGCCTTTCGAGAAAATGGAATTTCCCAGGATAAAGAGGCTCCCGCCTTACGTTTTCAACGTCATCGGTGAATTGTGCCTCAAGGCGCGGCGTGCCGGCGAGGACATTATCGACTTCGGGATGGGTAATCCCGACGGCGCTACGCCCGACCATATTGTCGCCAAGCTGCTCGAAGCGGCGGCTAAACCAGCCAATCATCGGTATTCCGTCTCGCGTGGCGTTTACAAGCTTCGCGTCGCGATGGCCGACTGGTACCGGCGCCGCTACGGCGTCGAGCTCGACCCCGACGGCGAGGTGATCGTAACGATCGGCTCGAAGGAGGGGATCTCCCATCTGGCGATCGCGACCTTGGGCGAAGGCGACGTCGTGCTCGCCCCGGCGCCGACCTATCCGATTCACCAGTACGGGTGCGTAATTGCTGGGGCGCACGTCCAGGGGGTGCCGCTGCGAAACGGCGAGGACTTCTTCGACGAACTGACGGCGGCGATGAGCCGATGCTGGCCGCGTCCGAAGCTCCTCATCATGAGTTTTCCCCATAACCCGACGACCGCGACTGTAAGCGAGGGTTTCATGCGCCGGGTGGCCGACTTCGCGCGGGAGAACGAAATCATGGTGGCGCACGATTTCGCTTACGCCGACATCTGCTTCGACGGCTATCGCGCGCCGTCCTTTCTCCAGGTCAAAGGGGCCAAGGACATCGGCGTAGAGTTTTTCACGCTTTCGAAGAGTTACAACATGCCCGGATGGCGGGTGGGTTTTGCCGTGGGCAACCGCGAGATGATCGGCGCGCTAGCCCGGCTCAAGTCGTACTTCGACTACGGGATGTTTGCGCCGATTCAGGTGGCGGCAATCGCTGCGCTCACCGGGCCGCAAGAGTGCGTCGCCGAAATCACCGAGACGTACCGGCGCCGGCGCGACGTGCTGGTGGAGGGCTTGAACCGAGCTGGTTGGCCGGTCGAGAAGCCGCGCGCCACGATGTTTGTGTGGGCGCCCATACCGCAGCCGTTTCAGGCGATGGGATCGCTTGAGTTCGCGAAGTTTTTGTTGGCGGAAGCGAAAGTCGCGGTTTCTCCCGGGATCGGATTCGGTGCTGACGGCGACGGCTACGTCCGCTTCGCCTTGATTGAGAACGAGCATCGCACGCGCCAGGCGACGCGCGGGATCCGCCAGGCGCTTTCCCGTGGTCCGGGCGAGGTCCGCTTGCGCCGGAGCGCTGGCGTTTCCTGAGCGTGCGCAAAGCGGTATCCCGAACAACCATAAGGTCAGGAGTCCGGTTGAAAGAGATCCGTATAGGTCTGCTCGGCTGCGGGACGATCGGCGCCGGAGTGGTCAAGCTTTTGCGCCGAAACGGCGCCTTGCTGGAACGCAAGCTGGGAGCGAGGCTGCGCTTGGTAGGCGTGGCTGAGCGTCGCTCGGAGGCTTTGCGCGCCCTTGGCCTTGGGCCGGAGCTGGCGTCGCCCAACCCTGTGGCGCTCGTGGAGCGCGGCGACGTGGACCTTGTGGTCGAGCTTTTCGGCGGTTATGAGCCCGCGGGCAGCCTGATCCTGAAAGCGCTGCAGGCTGGCAAGGATGTCGTCACCGCCAACAAGGCCCTGCTCGCCGAGCACGGCGCCAGGATTTTCAAGGCGGCGGCGCGCTCGGGAGCTGGAATCGGTTTCGAGGCCAGTGTCGGCGGTGGGATACCGATCATCAGGGCGTTGCGCGAGTCGCTGGCTGGCGACCGCCATCGTTCCGTCTACGGAATTGTCAATGGCACCTGCAATTCGATCCTGACGACAATGAGCGAACAGGGGCGGGAATTTGCCGAAGCGCTCGCCGAAGCGAAGCGGATCGGCCTCGCAGAGGCTAATCCCGCGCTGGATATCGACGGTCATGACGCCGCACACAAACTCTGCCTGTTGGCGGCGCTCGCCTTCGGCGTGATACTGACTCCCGCGCAGGTCTATACCGAAGGAATCGGTGCCGTGACGCAGACTGACATCGCTTGCGCGCGGGAACTGGGCTACGCGATCAAGTTGCTGGCCATCGCCAAGGACGAAGACGGCGCGATCGAGGCGCGGGTGCATCCGACAATGGTTCCGCAGAACCATTTGCTGGCAAGCGTACGCGGCGCCTTCAATGCCATAAACGTCCACAGCGAGGCGCTGGGCTCGACCATGTACTTCGGCCTGGGGGCAGGCGAGATGCCGACGGCGACCGCGGTCGTCGCGGACATTCTCGACCTTGCCCGCCGCCGCCTGAACGCGTGCGCGAGCGGCTCCCATCCACTGGGCTACCCGACCGACTTGCTGCGCAAGGCGCGAGTCAAGCCGATGGGGGATCTGGTATGCGAATGTTACCTGCGGTTCATGGTTGACGACCGGCCTGGCGTGCTGGGCTCGATCGCTTCCGTGCTCGGCCGCCATGGCATCTCGATCGCCTCGGTCATTCAACAAGGCCGTGGCAAGGAGACCACAGTCCCGGTAATAATGCGTACGCATGAAGCTCCGGAGCGCAATTTGATGCGCGCGCTGGGTGCGATCCGAAGGCTCAAGATGGTCAGGACGCGTCCCGTGTTTATCCGCATCGAAGATCGGCTTCAGGCAGCGGTAGGGAGCGGTGACGGCAGCCAAAAGTCATAGTGTTTTCACCCCGGCGCAGCTTTCACGCTGGCCGGGTCTTATCGAGCATTATCGGCGCTTTCTGCCCGTGCCCGATCGGATGCCGGTGGTTACCCTCAACGAGGGCAACACGCCGCTTATCGAGAGCGGTGAGATAGCGGCGCGGCTCGGGCGTAATATAAAGTGTTACCTTAAATTCGAGGGCGCCAACCCAACCGGTTCGTTCAAAGACCGTGGCATGACGCTGGCGGTCAGTAAGGCGCTGGGCGAGGGCGCACGGGCGGTCCTGTGCGCTTCGACTGGCAACACTGCGGCCTCGGCCGCAGCCTACGCCGGGAGGGCGGGCCTGCGCGCCTTCGTGCTGATTCCGAAGGGAGCGGTCGCGCTGGGCAAGCTTTCGCAGAGCGTGATGCATGGGGCGCGGGTCATCGAGGTGATCGGCAACTTCGATATCTGCCTCAAGGTCGTGCGCGACCTGGCCGAGCGCGAGCCCGTCCGGATTCGATTGGTGAACAGCGTCAATCCGGATCGGATCGCAGGGCAGAAAACCGCAGCTTTCGAGGTGTGCGACGCGATGGGCGACGCGCCAACCCATCAGTTCCTTCCCGTGGGAAATGCCGGGAACATCACCGCTTACTGGGCCGGCTACAAGGAGTACCAGGTGGCTGGCCGGTGCACGCGCCTGCCTCGGATGATGGGTTACCAGGCGGCGGAAGCGGCGCCAATCGTTCTCGGACGCCCGATCGACGACCCTAAAACCGTTGCAACCGCGATCAAGATAGGCAATCCGGCGAGTTGGCACGGCGCTGTTACGGCGCGCGACGAGTCGCAGGGGCTTATCGACTCGGTGACCGACGCGGAAATCCTGGCGGCTTATCGCCTTATAGCGTCGCTCGGCGTCTTTGCGGAGCCGGCTTCGGCGGCTTCGGTGGCTGGGGCCCTCAAGTATGGAGGTTCTGGTGGGCTCAAGCCCGGCTCAGTGGTGGTCTGCACCCTGACCGGTCACGGCTTAAAGGATCCGGACACGGCGCTCAAGAACCTCAGCAACACCATCGTAGCGGAGCCCGACGTCGAGCGGATAAGAAAGATCGTGGAGCGTGACTGACAGCCGGGCAGCATCGGACGATTGTGCGGAGGTCGCAAGGTGAAGTACGTCATCATTCACGGCGACGGAATGGCAGACTGGCCCTGCGACGAACTTAGCGGTAAGACGCCGCTTGAGGCAGCGCACAAGCCGCACATGGATCGTATCGCGTCGATCGGTGAACTGGGGCTGGTCGCCACGATTCCCGCCGGCATGCCGCCGGGCAGCGACGTCGGCACGATGAGCATGCTCGGGTACGACCCGGCGCGCTACCACACTGGACGCGCTCCCATCGAGGCAGCGAGCCAGGGCATAGAGGTCGGCGAGCGCGATGTCGTATTCCGGATGAACCTGGTGACGCTGAAGCCGGCCGAAGCCGGTGAACTCATAATGGAGGACTTCACCGCAGGGCACATCGGAAGCGATGAGGCGGCAGCGCTCGTCAGGGCGATTGGAGCGGTGCTTGGCCGGGACGGAATAGAGTTCTTCAACGGCGTCAGCTATCGCCATCTGATGGTCTGGCGCGAGGGTGTTGCAGGGACGCGGCTAACGCCGCCGCATGACATCACGGGCAAGGCGGTTGCGCCCTATTTGCCGTCGGGACAGGGCGCCGATCGGTTACTGGGACTCATGGAACGGGCAGGCGAGATTTTGCGCGACCACGAGGTCAATCGCCGCCGGCGCGCCGAGAACAAGCCTCAGGCGACGGCCGTATGGTTCTGGGGTCAGGGCAAGCGGCCGGCGGTGCCGACGCTGCGCGAGCGTTTCGGAGTGGACGGCGCGGTGATTTCGGCAGTCGATCTTGTCAAAGGGCTGGGACGGCTTGCCGGCCTTGAGCTGATTACGGTTCCCGGCGCGACTGGTTTCATCGATACCGATTACGCGGCCAAGGGGCGCTACGGGATTGAGGCGCTCAAGCGGTGCGATTTTCTGCTGCTCCATATCGAGGCGCCAGACGAGGCTGCGCACCTGGGACGGGCCGATCTCAAAGTTCGCGCCATCGAGGAGATTGACCGCAATATCGTCGGCCCGCTCCTCAGCGCGCTCGAATCCTCGGGACCGTTCGCGTTGCTCCTTATGCCGGACCACGCAACGCCCTGTGCCCTG
Organism: Deltaproteobacteria bacterium; assembly: GCA_021792265.1. Taxonomy (GTDB): domain Bacteria; phylum Desulfobacterota; class Binatia; order Binatales; family Binataceae; genus JAJYVB01. Next base: position 8,439 of record JAJYVB010000126.1, read on the forward strand.
AAGACGCACTCAAACGATCCCGTCCCCTTTGCTATCGTGAAAAGCACCGAGACCGCTGGCGGTGTAAACCGCAGATACACCGAAGGCGACGCGGCGCGCACGGGAATCAGCGTCGCCCACGGCCATACGTTGATCGAGTCGTTGTTCGGCCGGCCGCTCCCGCAGGCCGCCGCAGGCTAACCCCGGAGAGGAGCCGATGGAGCGCAATCTCGCACTAGAGGTGGTACGCGCAACAGAGGCAGCAGCGCTGGCTGCCGCGCGGTTTATCGGCAAGGGCGACGAGCGGCTAGCCGACCGGAGCGCGTGTGAAGCGATGCGCCGCGCGCTCAATTCCATCGGGATGGACGGCAAGCTCGTCATCGGGGAGGGCGAACCCGATGAAACCGACATGTTGTATGTCGGAGAGATCGTGGGTAACGGCTCGGGTCCCGAAGTCGATGTGGGACTCGACGCTCTGGAGGGTGCGCATATTTGCGCCAGCGGCGGTCCCAATGTGCTGTCCTGCATCGCCCTGGCCGAGCGCGGCAGAATCCTGCGCTGTCCCGACACGTACATGGACAAAATTGCCTGCGGGCCGGTGGGGCGCGGTTTGATCGACATCGACAAGTCGCCTGCCGAGAATCTGAAGCTGCTGGCCGAACAACGACTCGATCAACGTATGGCCGTGGGCGACGCTGATTCCCGTGCGCGCCGCGTCGCCT
>JAJYVB010000127.1 GCA_021792265.1 Deltaproteobacteria bacterium
AGCCTTTCGCCCCGGCGGCTGAGGGCCGCCCGTGGAAGTATCCAGCAGAAGTAAAGTTCTGTCCGATCGGGACTGCGCCAACGACTTGTCCGTTGCGGACTATGAGGCTGCCTTGCGCCTGCGCAGGGAGGAGGAGATTGGCAATCGCGACCATCGCCAGAGGGTATGCGATCCCCGTGAGCAGGGTAAGGACGATCGTCATTTTGATTGCAGTCCACAAACGCATCGGGTCCGCTCCTATGCCAGATGCAGCGCGCCGACCACCAGATCGATCGCCTTGATGCCGATAAACGGGACTATCACCCCGCCCGCTCCGTAGATCAGCAGGTTGCGCGTGAGGATCGCTGCAGCACCGATCGGGCGATACTGTACCCCCCGCAACGCCAGAGGAATCAGGGCGATGATGATGAGGGCGTTGAAGATGACCGCAGAGAGGATTGCGCTATGCGGTGTCGCCAGATGCATGATGTTGAGCACCTGGAGCTGCGGGTAGCCAAGAACGAACATCGCCGGGATGATCGCAAAGTATTTCGCGACATCGTTAGCAATAGAGAACGTGGTCAGTGCGCCGCGCGTGATCAGAAGCTGCTTGCCAATCTCGACCACCTCCATGATCTTGGTAGGGTTCGAGTCGAGATCGACCATGTTGCCGGCCTCGCGCGCTGCCTGGGTGCCGGCGTTCATGGCAATTCCAACGTCGGCCTGCGCGAGCGCCGGAGCGTCATTGGTGCCGTCGCCGATCATCGCCACGAGCTTGCCCTGAGCCTGCTCTTCGCGAATCAACTTGAGCTTCGTTTCGGGAGTTGCCTCGGCACGAAAATCGTCGACTCCGGATTCCGCGGCAATGGCCCCGGCCGTCAGCGGATTGTCGCCGGTTATCATCACGGTGCGCATGCCCATTGCGCGCAGGCGCTCGAAGCGCTGCCGAATGCCTTCCTTGATCACGTCCTTCAGATAGATCACTCCCAGCACGCGCGAACCTTCGGCTACGACCAGGGGCGTTCCTCCGCTCTTGGCGATCCGTTCGACGACCGGCGCCAGCTCGGCCGGTGCCTTGCCGCCGTTTTCCTCCACGAACTTTACGATCTGATCTCCTGCTCCCTTGCGAATCCGGCGGCCTGCGATATCGACGCCGCTCATGCGGGTCTGGGCGGAAAAGGCAATGAAATGAGCGTCAGCTTCCGCCAGTTCCCGGCCGCGCAGGTTGTACTCGCGCTTGGCCAACACCACGATCGAACGCCCCTCGGGAGTCTCGTCAGCCAGCGATGCGAGCTGTGCAGCGTCAGCCAGCTCCGCAGCGGTTACTCCGCCCACTGGGATAAATTCGGAAGCCATACGATCGCCCAGAGTGATCGTGCCGGTCTTGTCCAAAAGTAAAGTGTCGACATCGCCTGCCGCCTCCACGGCGCGCCCGGACATCGCGAGCACATTGTGCTGCACCAGCCGATCCATCCCGGCAATGCCGATTGCCGACAAAAGCCCGCCGATAGTGGTGGGAATGAGGCAAACCAGCAGCGCTACCAGGACCGGGAGCGAGAGCGTGGTACCTCCATAAAGTGCAAATGGATAAAGGCTCACGCATACTAACATGAAAACGATAGTCAGCCCGGCCAGCAGAATACTCAGTGCGATCTCGTTCGGCGTCTTCTGCCGCTGCGCGCCTTCCACCAACGCGATCATCCGGTCGAGAAAGGTTTCACCCGGGTTGGCTATGATGCGCACCTTGATCCAGTCCGAGATAACCGTAGTGCCGCCGGTCACGGCGCTGCGGTCGCCGCCGCTCTCGCGGATGACCGGAGCCGATTCACCCGTGATCGCCGCTTCGTTAACCGCGGCGACGCCCTCGATAATTTCTCCATCGCCGGGGATGACTTCGCCCGCGCGTACGATAACGATGTCGCCGCGCCGCAGGGATGGAGCGGGAACCCTCACTTCCTGGCCGTCTTTGAGCAGCGTGGCCGGCGTTTCCGTGCGGCTCTTGCGCAGGTTGCTGGCTTGCGCCTTGCCGCGGCCTTCCGCCATTGCTTCCGCAAAATTCGCGAAGCCAACGGTGAACCAGAGCCACAGAGCGATCTGCAGTTCAAACGAGACCGAACTGCCCCGGCCCGAGAACAAGTCACGCAGGAGGATCAACGTGACGGCCGTTGCCGTCACTTCGACTACGAACATGACCGGGTTGCGGGCCTGGATACGAGGGTCAAACTTCCGCAGCGAATCAACCAGCGCTCCCCTGACGATCCGGCCTTCCCAGAGCGGAGTGGCTTTTCGGCCAGCCATCGCAGTAACTTCCTTTCCTCAGTAGAGCCTGCCCGCGCGCATCGCAAATTCTTCGACGATCGGACCCAGCGTATCTGCGGGAAAGAACGTCAGCGCGGCGACGATAAGGATCACGCCGATCAGCAGGACGACGAAGATCGCACCATCGGTTGGAAAAGTGCCGGCGCTGGGCGGCACGGCTTTCTTGCCCACCAGCGATCCGGCCAGCGCGAGCACCGGAACTGTCATCATAAACCGTCCCAAGAGCATCACGAACGCGAGCGTGATGTTGTAGAAGGGCGAGTTGGCATTGAGCCCGGCGAACGCCGACCCGTTGTTGGCCGAAGCCTCAGTGTAAGCATACAAAATCTGCGCGAAACCGTGAGGACCGGGATTGGTAATGCCGGCGAGGCCAGCCTTCGTTATTACCGCCGCTCCGGCTGGCAGAAGAATCACGGCCGGGAAGATCAGGATGAACAGCATCGCGAGCTTCATCTCGCGCCCTTCGATCTTCTTGCCCAGATATTCGGGTGTGCGTCCGACCATTAGTCCGGCGATAAACACCGACAACACCGCCATCACGAGCATCCCGTAAAGGCCGGAGCCGACGCCGCCGAAGATGATTTCGCCGATCTGCATATTGACCAGCGGAACCAGCCCGCCCAGCGGCGTGTAACTGTCGAGCATGGAGTTCACCGCGCCGCACGAACTGTCGGTCGTGACGGTCGTCCACAGGGCCGAACCGACGATCCCGTTGCGAACTTCCTTGCCCTCCATGTTGCCGCCGCTCTGTGCCGCACTTGCCCGCTGATCGACGCCCATGGCTGCGAACTGCGGGTTGCCGCGCTGCTCGCTCCAGATCGCCGCGGCCGCGCCCACCAGAAACAGCAGCGCCATGGCGGTAAACAGCGTCCAGCCCTGGCGCCTATCGCCCGCCATCTGACCGAACGTATGCGTCAGCGCCGCGCCGATGGCGAACATCGCGACCAGCTCCAGAAAATTGGCTAGCGGCGTAGGGTCTTCATAGGGATGCGCCGAGTTGGCGTTGAAAAAGCCGCCGCCGTTGGTGCCCAGCTCCTTGATGGATTCTTGCGAAGCTACGGGCCCTTGAGCGATCACCTGCTCCGCCCCCTCGATGCTCTTGGCATGCACGTAGGGCTCCAGATTGTCCGGCACGCCCTGCCACACCAGCAGGAGGGTAAGGACCACGCAGATTGGCAAAAGGACCCATAGCGTGGCTCGGGTGAGATCGACCCAGAAGTTGCCGACGGTCTTGCTGCCTCGCCGTACAAAACCACGGATGACCGCTATCGCAATGGCAATACCTGCAGCGGCAGATACGAAATTGTGGAAGGCAAGTCCCGCCATCTGGGTCAGGTAACTCATGGTCGACTCGCCGGCGTACGCCTGCCAGTTGGTATTTGTGGTGAAACTCGCGGCAGTGTTGAAGGCCAGATCCGGAGCAACTGCGCCGAGTTTTTGCGGATTCAGCGGCAGGTAGTACTGCAGCCGTTCCATGCCGTAAAGCACCAGCATTCCGACCGCGCTGAATAGCAGCATCGCTACGGTATATTCGACCCAATCCTGCTCGGTACCCGGGTGAACACCGCAAACCCGGTAGATCGCGCGTTCGACTGGCCTGAGCACCGGGTCGAGGAAAGTCCGCTGGCCGGAGAAGACGCGTGCCATGTAAAGGCCGAGCGGAACGCTGATCGCCGTAACGACGATCGAGAACAGCCCCACCTGGATGAAAGCATTCATCAGCACGTGCGCTCCTCCGTCAGAACTTTTCCGGTCGAAGCATCGCGTAAACCAGGTAAACAATGAGGCCCACTGCCATCGCCAGACCGAGTACCAGCTCCCATGTCGTCATAGCCGGGTACATCCCCATACGTAAGCGATCGCGATCGCAAAGAAGGCGCAGGTCGCTGAGATGAAAACGAGGTCCATCATGGTTGTTGTTTACAGTAGTGCACCTGCCGCGCACGCGAAGCCGCGGAGAATGCACCTTTTGATCCAACGAGGGCGGTTTTCCAAAATGCGTGGCCCCGGCGGCTGAGTTTCCAGATCCCACGAAGGGCAACTGGAATCACGCCGCGCCATGGCCGGCGTTCCAGATGGAGCCGTTTCCCGGCTTAGAATCCCGTTAGAATTTCTCGGGCTTGGTGAGAACGCAGACCGGGCAGCAAACCAACGAAGCCGCCACCATCGCGTGAAGGAACAGTTCCCATGGAGTCACAGTCTATTGCACTCTTGGACATAAGCAAGGGCCACCTCGAAGGGCGCCGCTGTAGGCACGATTAGCGCGACGCCCGTCCTGGCGTCAAGACGGCCGTGAGGCGCGCTTGCCGGTGACGGTCCTGGCGCTAAAGCCCGACCTTGCGCAGCCGCAGCGCATTGCTGACAACTGACACCGAACTGAAACTCATCGCGGCACTGGCGATAACGGGGCTTAGCAGGATGCCGAAAAATGGGTAGAGCACGCCGGCAGCTATCGGTACTCCGAGGGCGTTATAGAAAAAAGCGAAAAACAGGTTCTGACGGATATTAGTCATGGTCGCGCGGCTGAGATGGCGCGCCCTGACGATTCCCATCAGGTCGCCCTTCACCAGGGTTACAGCGGCAGTCTCCATCGCCGCGTCGGTCCCGGTCCCCATCGCGATGCCGACCGCCGCCCGCGCAAGCGCCGGCGCGTCGTTAATCCCGTCGCCCGCCATAGCAACCGTCCTTCCCTCGCGCTGCAAGCGCTCAACCACCTGGCTCTTACGATCCGGCGCAATCTCCGCCTCAACCTCGTCGATTCCAAGCCGCCGGGCCACCGCCTGCGCCGTCACGCGGTTGTCGCCCGTGAGCATCACGATGCGAAGTCCTGCTTCGCGCAGCAGCGCGAGCGCCTGCGGCGTGGAACGCTTGATCGGGTCGGCCGCCGCGAGGAATCCGGCCAGCCGCCCGTCCATCGCGACAAACATCACGGTGCGGCCTTCGCGCCGTTCGTCCTCGGGGCCCACGCCAGCACCGCCAGCATCAACTCCAAGCTTCTGCATCAACTCCGCGTTGCCCAGAGCGACGGCCCGGCCTTCCACGCGGCCCAGGACCCCGCTGCCGGTTACAGAGCGAAACTCCGCTACGGGGGCAAGTTCGAGGTTGCGCTCACGGGCGGCTTCGAGGATCGCCGCGGCCAACGGATGCTCGCTTGCGCGCTCGAGGCTTGCCGCCAGGCGAAGCACCTCGCTGTCGTTGAATCCGTTGGCCGCCCAAAGCGTTGCCAGGCGCGGCTTGCCTTCGGTAATTGTCCCGGTCTTGTCGACGACTAGCGTGTCGACTTTTTCGAGGATCTCGAGCGCTTCGGCGTTTTTGATTAAAACCCCGGCGGTTGCGCCCCGGCCGGTGGCTACCATAATCGACATCGGGGTCGCCAGGCCAAGCGCGCAAGGGCAAGCGACAATCAGCACCGCCACTGCGTTCACCAGGGCGTAAGCCATCCTGGGCTGCGGACCGACAAGGCCCCAAACGACGAACGTAACAGCGGCTGCGGCCACCACCGCCGGAACAAAGTACGCGGAAGCAATGTCGGCGACGCGCTGGATCGGGGCGCGGCTTCGCTGCGCCTCGGCCACCATCCGGACGATTTGCGCGAGCAGAGTTTCGTTCCCGACGCGCTCGGCCCGCATCACGAACGATCCCGTTCCGTTGACCGTTGCGCCGATAACCCTGTCGCCGGCCTTTTTTTCGACCGGCAGCGATTCTCCCGTCACCATCGATTCATCGACCGAGCTCGCGCCCTCCAGCACGACGCCGTCAACCGGCACCTTTTCGCCGGGGCGCACGCGCAGCCGATCGCCTACGGCTACGTCGCCAAGAGCGATATCTTCCTCGCGCCCCGCTTCCCGCATGACATGCGCGTAGCGCGGAGCGAGCCCGATCAGTGCGCGTAAGGCCTGGCTGGTGCGGCTCCGTGCCCGGATCTCCAACACCTGCCCGAGCAGCACGAGCGCCGTAATTACCGCTGCCGCTTCGAAGTAGATCGGGACCATTCCGGCGGCGTCACGGAACGACGCCGGGAAAGCCTCCGGGTCAAGCACAGCCGCAACGCTGTACAGGTAGGCGACGCCCACGCCCATAGCGATCAACGTGAACATGTTGAGGCTTCGGTTGACCACCGATTGCGCTCCCCGTTCGAGCAACGGCCATCCGGCCCACAGAACGGCCGGCGTGGCCAGTGCAAATTCGAGCCAGCGCTCAAAGGGGGCCGGCATCTGCCGCACCAACGGCGCACCCGGAAGCATGCCGAGCATCGATATTAGTAAAAGCGGCAGGGCAAGCGCGGCGCTCGCCCAAAAACGCCGCGTCATAGCAGCCAGCTCACCGTCGGGCTCCTCGGAGGCCGTCGCCACGCGAGGCTCCAGCGCCATCCCGCAAAGCGGGCAGCTCCCCGGCCCGGAGCGAACGACTTCGGGATGCATCGGGCAGGTGTACTCGGCCGCGATCCCGTTTGCGGCCACGGGCGGGCGCTTTTCCTCAGCAGTTGCCTGATGCGCACGTGGTTGCGCCATACGGGAATGGCGGCCAGCCGCAATACCCGCGGCAAGGCTCGCCTGGCGCTCGAGGCAGGCTTCAGGGTCCGAAGCAAACCGCTCCATGCATCCGCCGCAGCAGAAATAGTAGGTCTTACCGTTGTAATCGAAGCGCGGGGTATCCGACTTAACGGCAACTTTCATCGCGCATACCGGGTCGAGCACTTCCTGCATTGAGCCGGCATTCGATTGCGTTTCGTTCAGCGGATTAGCTGACGAAGTCATTTTTTAACCTCGAAGTTCAATCGTTTAGTTAGCGTGAATACTTGGCAAATAAATCAACAAGCTCTCTATACATTGCCTCGGCCTCGGCCGTATCCCCGTTACGAATCGCTTCAGTAGCGCAATGACGCAGGTGGTTGCCCAGCAAAGCACGCGCGGCCGCACGAAGAGCTTCATGCACCGAGGACATCTGAACGAGGATATCGGCGCAGTAACGTTCCTCGGCGACCATTCTCTGCAGGCCGCGCACTTGCCCCTCGATGCGCCTGAGGCGCCTCAAAGTTGCCGCTTTGATGGCCGTGTCGACGGCTACTGCCTTGCGGCTGGCCGCTGTCGAGCCGTTGCCGTACGAGGAGTCATCCGTAGGTGCCATCATATACCCCTTGGGGGTATACTGGCGCTCGTTTTACTCGTCGTCAAGCGGCGGCTGCTTGCCGTGCCTGTTCCGGGCGGGGCCTCTATGCGCCAAGGACCCATGCCAATGTTTGATCGGGCCACTTCGAGAATTGCGGTCGGGGTTCGGAGATGAAGGCGGTACGGCTTGACACTGCAGGGCCGGGTGATAGACATGGTGCTGCGAAGGGCAGGGTCCGTCTGGGGTTTGACAAAAGTTAACTTTGTTTAGGTGTGGTCGAGGCGGCCGGGGCTCTCGACGTAATGACTCATGCTTTCCAGCTAATCGGCGGTTACCTCTATCCTGGAGTCATAGGCTGCCCGACGCACGTCGGCGCCGGCTCGTTCCGCGAACGGTTGCGCGATGCGCGACAGGAGGTGCAGCCATGAGCAAGTTCCGGTTGTTCCTGCCCGGGATTGGCTTCGTCTTCAGCATTGTATGCATGACTATTGTATGCAGCATGGCCTCGGCCGGTATCGCAGGGGCTCAACAGCCTGCGATCCCTCCGGGCACGGTCATTACGCCCTCCAACTGGCAACAATACAAGCAGTTTATGCCGGACGGGATGCAGCAGATGTTTGCCGGCTCCGTTTTCTGGAAATTCCCGCCGGATTTCCAGCTCGTGGTGGGTCCGCCGCATCATTACCAGCCTCCCACGACCTATGTTGCCAACACTGAGAAATACGCGAGCCAGGTCAAAATCGTTAACCTGCCCGACGGCGGCCATTCGATAACCGGCTACGTCGCAGGCCTGCCTTTTCCCAACCCCAGCCCACCGCTTAAGGGCTGGAAGATCCTGGTCAACGAATGGTACCGATACGTTCCCTGGATTATATGCAGCAGCAAGCCAGGATACCAAGTGATATTGAAGGATCGATTCGGCAGCATGTATACGGAGCGTACTGCGCTCGTTTACCGCCGTATGAGCCATATCAGCGACTACGACAAGCCAATAACCGATCCGCAGGCACAAGGGATCGATTACAGCGAATGGGTGCAGTTGCCCGCTCCCGAACAAGTCAAGTATATAACGAATCTGACGCTGTACTACGACGATCTGCTGAAGCCGGAAGACGTCTTTCTGTTCATACCCGCTTTGCGCAGGAGCCTTCGTCTGTCAGCCGCTGCTCGATGTGCGCCGTTTGTCGGCCTGGACCACACCCAGGACGACGTGCGCACGGGCTTCAACGGCGGGATCGTGCGATGGGTGGTCAAGTTCCTGCGCAATCAACAGATTGTCACGCTGACTACCAGCGACCCTGCGGTTTACGGGAAATGGGAAAACTATTATCCCTCGTTGCTTTTTCCGAAGCCAGTGATAGGCAAGTGGGAGCTCCGTCCGGTATACGTTATTGACGTTCGACGGGTGCCTGCGCAGCGAGCGGGCTATTGCTACGGCAAGCAAATCATGTATATCGACGGTGACAGCTACAACATTCTGTGGAAAGAGAACTATGACTCGTCGATGAAGCCCTGGAAAGACTTGGTCGCTATCCATATTGCGTCGCCGGTTCCGCGCGAGGGAGTGCAAGCCGAAACTGGCAACTTTATCCAGTTGATGTACGACCAGCAGAACGACCACATGACCGCCGCCATAACCGCCGACGAGCATGGGCAGGCTGACGTGAATA
>JAJYVB010000128.1 GCA_021792265.1 Deltaproteobacteria bacterium
GTCATTTGAGGCTGCTCATCGCTGGCAGTGGCAACGGCTGTCGACCTTTCCTACCGCCACCATCGCGATGGTTAACGGTTACTGCATCGGAGGCGCTTTTGGGCAACTGTGTGCTTGCGACTTCGCGATTGCGGCCGAGGACGCTGTCTTTTCGCTGTCTGAGATAAATTGGGGAATCGTCCCCGGGGGAGAGATAAGCTGGGTTATCGGCGAACTCCTGAGCTACCGCGACGCGCTTTATTACGCTGTGACAGGGGATCCTTTTGATGGCAAACGGGCGGCGGAAATTCGGTTGGTCAATTACGCGGTCCCGCGTGCCAGACTGCGAGATGAGACCATCGCGCTCGCCCGGAAGCTGATGAGCAACAACCCCACCGTGTTGCGCTACACGAAAGAGGCTGTCCGCTCGGTCCGCGGCATGTCTGTGGGACAAGCGCTGGATTATCTGAAGGCCAAGAACGAGGCGCTCAGATTTGTCGATCAAGAGCGTGGCCGCCAGCAGGGATTGCACCAGTTCCTCGACGAGAAGCGTTATCGTCCCACCTATGAGCCCTACGAACGCCGGCCGTTGGACTCCAAGGACAAGCCTTAATATTCATTCCCGCGATGAAGGCCGGGGCTTCAAGGCCCCAGACCCGCCATCTTCGCGCGCCGCGGAAGCGATGTAATTTCATAATATTAGCGTTTTCTGGCATTCGACCTCGCGAAGCATGTCCCGTTCGGGGCAACTGATCTGTGCAAAGGCCGTTCACGAACCCCGATGATATTCCGGCTATCCGCTGAACATCCTGGAGAAGAACTTGGACTTTGCCTTGCCCTTGTCCAGGTTGGAGCCGGTCTTCCCGAGCAGCTCAGTCAGGGAGTGCTCAAACTCACTAGAAATGTCCGGCGCTCCGCTGCGAGCGTGAGCAATCTCGTGAAGCAAAGTTCCCGCGTATTCTTCGAGGCTCCTCAATTGTGTACGCTTTATTATGATGTTGGGTGGGTCCCAAAGTCCGACTGCCTCGACGAATGCATAAGCCTCCATTCTCATGGTTTCAGAAACTTTTATATCTTTTACATTGTTCGGCAGGCCGCCGATCAGTGCCACGATCTCAGGAGTGGCATCGTAAACAGCGCGCTCGGATGGAGTCAGTTTGTTCCGGTTGACAAACTTGAACGAACAGCTCTCGTTCCACGTTTGCTTGAATTGGGATAGGTCTTGAATGGGTTTTCCCGACAAGTCCTTTTGCCCGGAAATTTTGTCTCTGACATTCTCGGGGATCGTGACGATTTGGTAGCCACTACTCCTTGCCTCTTCGACGTATTTGCCTGCGTGAATGAGTTCAGCCGGCGTCATAAAAACAACTTTTGCGGACGACGCATTCAGTGTTTTGGTCGCATGAACGGACACGTCAGTCCATTTCAACTCATCATGGAGCGTTCCTGCTTCGAAGTGGTGCAGATCATCAACGAGTGTTTGCGCGACAGCCTGATCCTTACATGAGAGAAGAATGGCCTTAACCCGGTCGGAATACGCGGTCCTGCCGACATTCGTGCGTTCCCGGTTAAGTGCTTTCGAAATTGCCGCCGTCAGGGCGGTGATGTTGTAGGAAAACAGGAAATTTTCCTCTTCGGCGACCCGTACACCGTTAATGTAGATTCGGGAGACCTGGCCGCTGCTGGACAAGACTTCGCCGAATTGCGTTTGTTCGAGTAAGCTCTCGCCAGAAAATTTTAAGAAAAGCGCCTTGGCTTTTTTTATATCTGTTGGAGTGCAGCCTTCGAGAATAAAGTCGGTTCCGATAATGTCCGGGTCCGATGGTTCCGAAATGCAGGCGTGCAAGGTGACGATATCGTCGAAATCATGCTTTACAGACTTGTCCAGAGTGATATCGCCAAATCTAGATTTGATGTGCACCTTTACGCCCCGGCGGTCAAAAGTCGCCAGCGAATCTTTGAGGCCGACGCCGAATTTGCCAATGAGATTTGGGTGACCAAGTTTCTCATCGTTTTCTTTCTGCGTGAGATGCTCATATTTGAGCCCTCGGCCGAAATCGCGGATGTGCCAACACCCGTCTTTGCCCTGGGTAATTTCTATATCTTTGGATTTTGCCAAGATTTGCTCGTCTAGCGCATTCGCAACGATTTCCCGGATCGCATGATAGGTTTCCCAGTTTTCAAGAACCTTTTCGATGTTCAGATCAAATTTTTTCATCAAGGAATGTTTCCTCACCTAGACATCAAAATTGTCCTATTTTGTACCATTCTTCTTCGGTTCTAGCACTGGAAAACGTTTTAGAAGAAAGCAGCTTATACAATCTGCTCCGTTGATGGGTAAGCATTCATCCGAACGTAGTCCCCTAGCTCTCCTCCGTCCACAGATTGACGCTGCTTCAAGCGGTTCTCAAGCCGTGGTCGTTCCGGGCTCTTCTGCGCATCTTCATGCGGGCCGGTCAGCAGACCCCGTTTCCTGGCACTTTCTCATCCATTTGCGGGGCGTCGATTTTGCAACGCCCAGGTCGGAGGCGATCTCGCGTATTCTCCGGACCGGATTATTACTCATCGCGGCGATGAAGGCCGGGGCTTCAAGGCCCCGGACCCGCCACCTTCGCGCGCCGCGCCCGCGCGATGTTTTCCACGGGAATTTCCCTTTTATCTCTCCAGCGATTCGATTTCTTAGTCCCTCGGCGGCAGCAGCGTCAACTCCTTGCCCGGTCCCTCGATCATGACCGCCTCCCGGTAGCCACACGTGGCCAAAGTTCCGCCCTTCGACCACCCTGAGGGCCGAATCCACTGTGTTTGAAGGCGATTCTTCACACACTGCTCCCTTCCTTGATGGCCCTCGTCCAGGTGATTAGGTCCGCGACCCGACAACGGGCGATCCCGTCAGCACCGGCAACGCGGTGATTTTCCGCAGCATGTCGATGAATAGCCGCCGCGTCAGGTGGCTTTCCGCCAAGAGCAGCCAGTAGTAGCGGGCGTGCTTGATTAAGCGCCCGCCGGTCTTCACCAACCGCTGTTGCAGACTGGTCAGCGACCAGTTGCCGATCTGTCCAGGCAGCGGCAGCCGCCGCCAGAGGTTGCCGAGATTATAGGCAATCAGACTCAGCCACGGCCGCACCTCATTGGCGCGGGAGCGATGGCAGCTCAGCCGCGTCATCTTGACCGCTTGCTTGCCTTCTTTGATCCATTGCTCCGCCGTGCCGCGTTTGTTGTAGAAGCGCACCACCGCGCGGCTCACCGCCGTGAGGTTGGTCACGATAAAGCCCACACGGAGGAACAACTCCCCACAGTGGAACTCGACCTTTGCGACCACCCGCCGCGCCGTCGTCCAACTGGCCGCCTAGTAGAGGAAGCTCTTGAACCAGACCACCGGTTTGAAGCTCGGTCTTCCCACTGGCCGGGTCAACGGTTCCGTAATGTTCCGCTGCAGGTTGTCATTGGCGGGAAGACGGATGGCGTACTTTATGTCGCGCGCTTCCAGCGCCTCATAGATCTCTGGTTTGGCAAAGGCCGCGTCGGCCCGGAAGACCACCTCTTTGCCCTGCTCCTGTTGGCGCGCGATCTCGGGCAGCAACAGTTCCTTTCAGCCCTCGGCGCTGTGGACGTTGCCGGGACGGAGCTTGGTCGCGAGACAGTCCCCCCTCGCGATTGAACAGCAGCAGCGGGTGATAGCAGATCGACTCGAAGTGGCCGTTGTAGGCACTTTGTTCTTGCTGGCCGAACACCCGGATCTCGGTGCTGTCCATGTCGAGTACGACGCGACAGGCCGAATCAATGGTCTCTGCCCCAGCGACTAACTCCCGATTGAGTGCGGCCAGACCGGCGAGGTTGTCATCCTGCGTCAGCAGTTCCGTCTCGAAGGACTGTAAGCGCGAGGTCAATGCTGCGCCGCGCTCCCAGATCTTCCGCGACTTGATGAGCCGGAAGGTCGGATCCTGCGACAATAGCGCCGCGTCGTTCAGGTCTTCGTAGCCCGCCAGCCGGCTGTAGACCGATTGCCGCAGCAAGTCGGCCAGCGGTAGCTGGGTATTCTTGCCGCGGGAGTCCGTCAAGTGCCCGGCAATAAGTTCGCCGAGGCCCAAGCGCTCGTCCAACTCACGCACCAGCACCAGGCCATTGTCCGAAGTCACCCGTGAACCTTGGAAGTCGACCTTCAACGAGCTGTTGAACGACAGCTGAAAGGGCTGTTCTTGCGTCTCACCCACCGCCGCTCTACCTCCGCACCACCCGGACCGCGCCCAACCTCACCTCTCTCAAGAGCTTTCTCGCCTTTTACCAAATTGGTAGTTCACTCAGAAAATGGAAATCCGGGCTTAATGGGGCGGCGAAACTTCCGGCGGTAAGTGCATCCCCACTAAGGAAGCTCTGCACAGGTCGTAATGCAACGACGGGTTGACATGGAGATGCGGGCCGTCAGAGTAAGACGCGAGCCTGCGACGGGTTTTTGGTCTCGCGCCGCTGGCCGCGAGCGCCTTGCTCGCACGCGATCCCGCTCACAGTCTGCGTCTGGCCTCCGCCGGGAGCAGTTCACGGCGGACTTGATAGAGATTGGCCAGCGCGAACATGGTCTGCGCCCGCGCCAGATTCTTGGCTAGGCCGCGGTAGCGCACCTTGGTGAAGCCCCACAACTGCTTGACCACGCGGAAGGCGTGCTCGCCGCAGGCGCGGGTGCGCGAGCGTGCCCGATTGATCATGCGCCAGCGCTCGCTCAACCGCCGCTGGGCGGTGGGACGCCGATTGATCCGGTAACGGATCCCCCACGACTCAAGGAACTGGCGGTCATCTTCCTTCCAGTAGGCCTGATCGCCGAAGACCTCGCGCTCCTCTCCGTGCAAAAGCTCCGGCAGCTGCGTAACATCGGCGACAGCCGCATCGGTTGCTCGTACGGTGTGGACGATGCCGCGCTTGTCGGCCCCGATGTGCAGCTTCATCCCGAAGTGCCAGTTCTTGCCCTTGCGCGTCTGCTTCATCTCGGGGTCACGGCTGGCGGTGGCGTTCTTGGTCGAAGAGGGCGCGGCGATGATGGTCGCATCGACGATAGTCCCCGAACGCAGCAGAAGCCCGCGCGCTTCGAGCAAGCCTCCAATCGCCTCGAAGATTGCGCCGGTGAGGCCGTGCTCTTCCAGCAGATGACGAAAGCGCAGGATGGTGCTCTCATCCGGCACCGCGTCGTCGCCCAACTCGACGCGCGCGAAGCGCCGCATCGACTCACTGTCGTAGATCGCGTCCTCGGCCTGCGGATCCGACAGGTTAAACCACTGCTGCAGGAAATAGATCCGCAGCCTCTTCTCCAGCCCCAGCGGCTGGCGGCCGTTGCCGGCCTTGGGATAGTGCGGCTCGACCAGCCGAAGCAGACGCGCCCACGGAATCACCGCGTCCATCTCGGCCAGAAAACGCTCGCGCCGGGTGACCTTGCCCTTCGCGCTCCAGACCATCGAAGCAAACGTCCGCTGATTACCCATCACCACACCTCCGCATCCAACGCTCGGACGATTCCCTTGTACACCAATCGATCAACTTCTGCAGAGGTTCCCTAAAGCGATCTTTCATAGTAAAATGCAGCTGCGAGGTTGAACTCGGAGGTTGCATCGCGTGCGGGCATCGAGCCTGACCGGCCTCCGGAACAATCCGCCCGGGGCTGCCAGACCAAAGCCTCGTGCTACGAATATCGTTTTCTCTTGCCGCTTTAGCCTCGCGAGTTATGTGACATAATTTCGCTCCGCCCCACGCCCTGATGCGGCCGCCGCGTCCGGTCCGGCCCGCCGGACCGGACGCGGCTACGCAGTCAGCCGCGGATGTTTCCCGGCTCAGCTCCGCGGGATGACTGGCAAAACCAGGTGCGACGGATATTTCTCGTTATGGTAAATCTTGTGGAGCACCGTTTTGCTGCTGCACACGTGGAACGGGATATATTCGACCGTGGTCAGGCCGGCCGTACCAGCCGGTACATCCAAACATGTAACATCCAGGCAGATACGGTG
Organism: Deltaproteobacteria bacterium; assembly: GCA_021792265.1. Classification (GTDB taxonomy): domain Bacteria; phylum Desulfobacterota; class Binatia; order Binatales; family Binataceae; genus JAJYVB01. The sequence continues at coordinate 5,967 of JAJYVB010000128.1, forward strand.
ACCTTTCCTGAACAGGTTCGCGGTCGACAGAATCTCTATCGCGTATTCGTTTATTTCACCGGGCACCACGGGCTTTTGGGCTTCGCGGGTAAGCGGATGCCAGGGCTTCCAGGGTTTCGACCTGCTGGCGTCGAGTGCTCTATGAGACGCCTTGAGCCAGCCTCTCGTCAGCTCCCTTTCCGGGAGGTTGGCCGGCACTGAGGTTTCCCCCTCCCTGGCGGTACGGACGGAAACATCCGGCCCCACATCTTTCAGGATTACTATCCAGTTCGTATCGTCCTGATCGATCGCAGCGTACAGGTATAGCACGATTGGTCCCGCTACGAGCGTATCGTCGGCGAGTGGATCGGTCATATATCTGAGCCGCTGCACGGTAGTCGTGTGGGTGAGCGGCATCTGGACGAAAGCGTCAGGTTCCTGATAAGCGTCCCGGCTCGACGGCAGGAACGGCTCGGTCCTCAGACGCTCCCAACTGTGTAGATAGTATTTCGTCCACTGAGTTTCCGGCAGCGGCCAATCGTCAGCGTACCGCCATTGATTAGCTCCCATCACCCAGAATTTCACTCGGGGCTCGTCCATTACGCCGGTATTGATGCCTTTAAGCCAGTAATCGTACCACTTCAAAATTTCATCGTGCAGAGTGTGGAAGGGGCGTTCCAGATGCGCGGGACCCGTGAACAGGAGTTTTTTGGGGCAGTTTATTCCGTAATACCAGTTCTGCGCTCCCTGCAAGTGCATCTTGTAGGTGTAGGCGTACCAGCCGGAACCGGTATACACGGGAACCTTGATTTTTTTGAAGTTCTCCTCCGTCTCCTTAACGATCTCCTCCGTATCGTACGGATTGAGCAAGGTCTGGAACGCGAGCGGTGCAAGCTCGCCGCGCATCGTGAGAACGTTGTACAGGTGCGTGTAGATCTTATAGTCCGGGTTGGCCATCGCTTCCTTCCACAGCCGCTCGATCTCGGGCGAAAGCGGTCCCGGTCTGCGATGGCCGCCGTGAATTACGCTGAAGTGCTCCAGCAGGTAGGCCATCGTTTGGAGCACTCCTCCGGGGTGGGCGTCGCGGATCGCAAACAGATCTCCGTATGCAGCGCACGCATCATAGGGGAATATCGCCCTTAAGTGGGGCGGCTGCTGCACGGCGGCTCGGAACTGGGCGCCCGCAAACGCGGAGATGCCGAGCATCCCGACGTTGCCGTCGCACCACGGCTGTTGCGCGATCCACTCGATAAGATCGTAAAAATCCCACTTATCCGAACCGCCGTCCTCCGACTTGCCAACTCCCCGCGGATTGCCGATGACATGAACGTAGCCGCGCGAAACAAGATACTTACTGTCGCCTGCTTCGATGATGCCATACCATAAGGGCGACCACGCCGGCTGAGGCGGGAGGAAATCGGCCAGCTCCGGGGTCTGCAAATCTTTGTTGTGGAAGGCAATTGCCAACAGCACGGGTAACTTTCCCGGAGCGTCGGGACGGAAAATGTCAACGCACAAACGCACCCCGTCGCGCATCGGGACCATTACATCCCGAGCCTCGATTATTTTGTCGTACGCCGGCTCGCGCTCGTAAGCGGCGGTCGCTTTCGAACGCAACCCTTTTGTTTTTTTGTTTTCCTTGTCCATCCTTTTCTCCCGGAAAACAGTTGTAACAGCCGGATCCGTGTTCTGTGGATCGGCAGGCGACGGCACGCGCGCAGCGCTCGCCCATGGAGCGCTGCGCGGCCCCGCGTTCTATGGATCGATTCGGGGCGCTAGCCCTGGCCGCCGAAGATTACGGTCCGGACCTGCTGCGGCGAAGCAGAAAAATGCCTAGCGCCGTCAGGGCAAAAATCCCGGACAGCGCCAATAGAACGTGTAAAACGAAGAAGACAATCCGCACGCCGCGCCGAGGCCGTGGATAAGGTCCGCACCACGAGGGCGCGTAGCGATGGTGCCAGCGCCAGGACGGTCCCATCGCCATCGGCGGTCGCATAAAAGGCTTCATGCCGGGAACTTGAGCTTGCCCCGGACTCGCCACGGCCGCCGGCGAGGGCGCCGTCGGCGAAGATTCCTGAGCCCAGCAAAGTGCGCCCAAAAGCGAGACGAGGAGCAGAGCAATTATTGTTGACCGCATCGACGAAGCTCCTTTGTAACGTTGGTGTTCGCTACCGGTTCCGCTCTTCATCCTCAAATTGCCACATATAGTCCGCTCTGCCCTTTAGCGCAAAGGTTGGGACCCTTCGGGCGGCATTGCCTGGCACCGTCCCGCGCGCAACGCCTTTGCTTCACCGGCGGCTGCACGGCCCGACCGGCCGGTGCGATGTCTCGTTAATAAGTTTATGGAGGTCGTTACTGGTATGGGATTCTTCGCTTCGGCAGCCTGCTATAAGCCGAGCACGTCGCGCATCGAGTAGAGCCCCGGCGGACGGTGCTCGAGCCATACCGCCGCACGCAGTGCGCCATGGGCAAGCGCTTCGCGGCTCTGCGTCCTGTGGACAAGCTCGAGGCGCTCGCCCTGTCCGCCGAAGATTACCGTATGGTCGCCGACGGCGTCGCCAGCGCGCAGCGCGAGAACTCCGATCTGCCCGGCGGTCCGCGCTCCGGTCACTCCCTGGCGGCCGAAAACCGCGCTCTCGTCGAAGGTGACGCCGCGCGCCCCGGCGATTATCCGGCCGAGGGCGAGCGCCGTACCGCTGGGCGCGTCAATTTTGGTGCGATGATGGAGCTCGACGACTTCGGCGTCGAAATCAGGCAGCATCGCGGCAACGTCGGCGACGATTTTCATGAGCACGTTGACGCCTGCGCTCATGTTGGGCGCGATAAGCGTCCGGGTGCGCGGCGCCAGCGCCCGCGCCCGCTCCTCCATCTGAACCGTGAAGCCGGTCGATCCGATTACGATCGCTGCCCCTTGCTCGGCGGCCACCTCCAGATGGGCGAGCGAGGCAGCCGCGTTGGTGAAGTCGAGCGTTACCGTATCGGGGCGCGCCAGCGGCCGGTAGTCGGTACCGATCAAAACGCCAAGCGGGCAGATTCCGGCAACTTCGCCCGCGTCGCGGCCGACGGCCTCGGAGCCGGCCGCTTCGACCGCACCGGTCACCTCATGGAGTCCGCCATGCGC
>JAJYVB010000129.1 GCA_021792265.1 Deltaproteobacteria bacterium
GCGGTCAAAGAAATGCTAGCGGCGATCGGCGCGGTGCGCTCGGGCGCGCCGCACCGCCTGGCCGCGTCATCCGGCAGCTTGCGGCGATGATTCTGCTGAACGGCGCGCAGAGCCGGGAGCTTGACCGGCTCAGCCGGCAAAAGTACGGAATTCCTTCGTACACGTTGATGACGCGGGCCGGTGAGGCGGTGGCGGACGAGACGCTTCGCCGATGGCCCGATGCGGCGGCGCATGGCGTGCTTGTCGCTGCTGGCAAGGGCAACAACGGTGGTGACGGGTTGGTTGCTGCCCGACGGCTCATCCAGCGCGGTGCCAGAGTCGAAGTTTTGCTGTTGGCGAGCGCGGAAGAGCTTCGCGGCGACGCGGCGCGGGCGCACGCCGAACTAATCGCGGCTGGCGGGAAAATCGCTGCCCTGCAAAGCGAAGCCGCGCTTGAAGCGCACTTCAAAAAAAACTTCGCTGTGGCGATCGACGCGATTTTTGGCACCGGGCTGAACGCTGAGGTGCGGGGCTTGGCGCGCCGGGCGATTGAAACCATCAATGCCAGCGGCAAGCCGGTCGTCGCGGTAGATATCGCCTCGGGCGTTCACAGCGACACCGGCGCGATCCTGGGCGTGGCAGCGCGTGCCAGCCTGACGGTCACCTTCGGCGCGGCCAAGTACGGTCACGTCACATTCCCCGGCGCTCGATTTTGCGGCGCGCTGGAAATTGCCGATATCGGCTTTGCTCCGCAGGCATTTTCTGAGCTTGGGTTGACCGGACGGTTTCTCGAAGCTGCCGACGTGCGAGACCTGGTTTTGCCGCGTGCGCCCGACTCGCACAAGGGAGCTTACGGCCACACGCTGGTGGTCGCCGGTTCGGTCGGAAAATCAGGCGCGGCCCTGTTGGCCGCTCGCGGTGCGCTCCGTGCCGGGGCGGGGTTGGTTACCGCTGCGGTTCCCGACGCTGCTCTACCGATGGTCGCCGCCGGTCAGGCAGAACTGATGACCGAGCCGATGCCGAGTTCGGACGGTCATTTCTCCGCTACCGGCACGATTAAGCGGCTGGGCGATTTGATCGAAGGTAAAAACGCTCTGGTTGCTGGCCCCGGGATAGGGACGAGCGCAGACAGCGAGGCCGTGATTATGTGGCTCGTATCCGAGGCGTGCGCTGCCGGGCGCCCCCTCGTACTGGACGCCGACGGTTTGAATGTACTCGCGCGCCGCGGGTGTGAGGCGGTACGGAGTACGAAAGGCCCAGTGGTGATGACGCCGCATCCGGGCGAGATGGCTCGCCTATTGGGAGCGTCCCCGGCCCAGGTCAATGCGGATCGTATCTCGGCCGCGCGGCAACTTAGCGATAGGACCGGCGCATGGGTGGCGCTGAAGGGAGCGCGAACGATTGTTACAGCTCCCGACGGCGCCGTTCACGTCAACTCCAGCGGAAATCCCGGTATGGCCACGGGCGGGATGGGCGACGTTCTGTCGGGAATCCTGGGAGCCTTTTTGAGTCAGAAGATAGAGCCGCTGAACGCCCTTGCGCTGGGCGTGTTCCTGCACGGGTACGCTGCCGACTCACTTGCCACGCGCCTTGGTCCAGTAGGCTACCTGGCCAGCGAAGTCGCGCAGGAACTGGTGCCAGCGATGGGAAGGCTTGCCGCTCAGGGTCCAGCGCCTGGCTGACGCCGGCTTGAAGAATGCGCTAAGGTTAGTGGAGATTCCGATGGCGCAGCCCGCGGCGCTTCAGGCGCCGGTATTTCTTGTGGTCGAGAGCCAATCGGCAGGCGAGACCAAAGCCTGGGGACGGAGGCTGGCGTCGCTGCTCGAAGGCGGAGAACTAATCGCGCTTTGCGGCGAGCTTGGTGCGGGCAAGACCTGCTTCGTCAAGGGGCTGGCCCGGGGCCTCAGGTTGCGCGAAGAGGAGATCCTCAGTCCGTCGTTTACGATCATTCAGGAGCATAGCGGGCGGCTGCCCTTTTACCACATCGACCTCTATCGGCTGGACGAGGTCGAGCTCGATACGTTGGGCCTGCGCGAATACCTGTTCTCGGAGGCGGTTTCGGCGGTCGAATGGTTCGAGCGGCTGCGCGAGGGCGCTGAGCTGCAGCGCCTGCAAGTTGAAATCAGTTATGCATCGGCGAGCCACCGTCTTATAAGGTTTAGCGCAGCGGGCGGCCGTTATGCTGCGATTGTCGAGCGGCTACGCGCCGGTTTTCTTTGAGAAGCGCGGGCGCGCATGCCGGTCCTGGGAAACGCGTACCTCAAGCTACACGCAAGATTTAACCGGGTGCTGGTTTCGCCTCCGATTTCTGCCCATAATATAGCCTTTACGGGTCCGGAACCCGGCGCGCTCCTGTGGCGCTTATCGTTCAAAAATACGGCGGCACCTCATTGGGGTCTATCGAACGGATTAAAGCCGTGGCCGAGCGGGTGAAACATGCCCGCGACCGCGGTGACTCGCTGGTGGTCGTGGTGTCGGCCATGGCGGGCGAGACGAACCGGCTGCTTGGTCTGGCCGGCGCGCTTGCCGAACAGCCCGAACCGCGCGAGACGGACGTTCTGGCGGCAACCGGCGAGCAGCTCTCGTCCGCTCTGCTGGCAATCCGCCTCCAGGTGCTGGGTTGCCCCGCGGTGTCACTGTTGGGCTATCAGGTGCCGATCGCCACGGACTCGAATCACGGCAGGGCACGGATCATGTCGGCCAACCCGGCCCGCGTGCTGAAGACGCTTGCCGAGGGCAGGGTCGCAGTGGTGGCCGGCTACCAGGGCGTTGACGATTACGGCGACGTCACGACTCTGGGGCGCGGTGCCTCGGATCTGACCGCGGTCGCGTTAGCGGCGGCGCTCAAAGCGGACGGCTGCGAGATATACACGGACGTTGACGGCGTGTATACGGCCGACCCGGGCGTCTGTGCTCAGGCGCGGCGGCTGGCGCGGATCTCGTACGACGAGATGCTGGAGATGGCTGGTCTTGGAGCCAAGGTACTGCAGCTCCGCTCGGTAGAGCTCGCGCGCCGCTACAACGTGCCGCTGGTGGTTAAATCAAGTTTTACTGAAGATTCGGAGGGCACCTGGGTGGGCCACGAAGATCGCTCGATGGAAGACGTTCTGGTCTCAGGCATCACTCTTGACCAGAACCAGAGCAAGCTGACGATAGCGGGCGTGCATGACCGGCCGGGGTTGGCGGCGCGGATCTTTGGGCCAATCGCCGCCAGCGGCGTGGTCGTTGACATGATCATCCAGAACGCCAGCGCCGACGGGCGTACCGACGTGACGTTCACGGTGGCGCGCGGCGATCTGCACCGGGCGCTGGAAGTCTTGCGGGGCGTAGCCGCGGAGATCGGAGCAGCCGGCGTTCGCTCCGAAGAGCAAGTGGCCAAGGTTTCGGTCGTCGGGGTCGGGATGCGTACGCATGCCGGGGTGGCAGCGAAGATGTTCGAGGTGTTGGCCGCAGAAAGGGTCAATATCGAAATGATCTCGACTTCGGAAATAAAGATCTCGGTCGTGGTGCGTGCCAAGTACGGCGAGCTGGCCACGCGCGTGCTGCACGATGCGTTTGTTACCGGCGGCGGCGTTGAGGGCGCTGCGCCGGAGGGCGGCCAAGGCTGATGGCAGCGGTGCGGAAAATCCAGATTTATGACACCACGCTGCGCGACGGATGCCAATCCGAGGACGTCTCGCTGACGGTTCCGGACAAGCTCCAGATTGCCCAGGCTCTCGACGGTCTGGGGATCGACTATATCGAGGGCGGATGGCCCGGCTCCAACGAGCGCGACGCTGCCTTCTTCCGTGAAGTGGCCAAGCTTGGTCTGCGCCATGCGCGTATTGCCGCCTTTGGCTCGACCCGGCGGGCGCATCTGCGCGCCTCAGAGGACAGCAACCTGCGGATGCTCCTCAAGGCTAACACGCCCGTAGCTACGGTGGTCGGCAAGACCTGGGACCTGCACGTGCGCGAGGGGTTGCGCGTCTCGCACCAGGAGAACCTCGACATTCTCGCCGACACCGTCAGCTACCTGAAGCGCCACGTCGACGAGGTGATTCTCGACGCCGAACATTTCTTCGACGGCTTCTTTTCCAATCGCGAACACGCGCTCGCCTGTCTGAAGGCGGTTGAGCAGGCGGGCTCCGATCTTATCTGCCTCTGCGACACCAACGGTGGCCGGCTGCCGCACGAAATCGAAGCGGCGGTGACCGCGGCCGCAGCAGCGGTGAAGTGTCCGTTGGGCATCCACTGCCACAACGACTCGGAGGTTGGCGTCGCCAATTCCATCGCCGCGGTCAGGGCGGGCGCGGTCCAGGTGCAGGGCACGATCAATGGATTAGGCGAGCGTTGTGGCAACGCCAACTTGATCTCGGTTGTGGCCAATCTGCAGTTGAAGCTCGGCTTTTCGTGCGTTGCGCCGGCCAAGCTCCGCTCGCTGCAGGACGTGGCGATGCTGGTTTACGAGCTGGTCAACGTTGCGCCCAATCCGCGCCAACCTTACGTTGGCCGCAGCGCCTTTGCGCATAAGGCGGGGCTCCACGTCTCCGGCATCGAGCGCAACTCGCGTACCTACGAGCATATCGATCCGGCCCTGGTCGGCAACGATCGCCGGGTCCTGCTGTCCGAGCTGTCAGGCCGCGCCAATATCATGTACAAGAGCCGGGAGTTCGGTCTTGCCATAGAGCCGAGCAACGAGAAAGTCGGCCTTCTGCTCGACGAACTGAAGCGGCTTGAAGCTGAGGGCTATGCTTTCGACGGCGCCGACGCGTCGTTCGAGCTGTTGATGTTGCGTACGCTCGGCCTGGCCCGCGAACATTTTCGTTTCGTCAACTTCCGCGTTTTCGACGACAAGTGGCACGAAGAGCAGGCGCCCTTCAGCGAGGCGGTGGTCGTCATCGACGGTCCTGACGGACAGCGCACGCGAAGCTCTGCAATCGGAAATGGCCCGGTCCACGCCCTGGACGAGGCGCTGCGCCGCGCTCTATTGCCGTACTACCCGAACGTCGCCAACGCCAAACTTGTCGACTACAAGGTGCGGGTGTTGGACAATCGCTCCGGCACCGGGGCGCGTGTGCGGGTGCTCATCGAGTCGGCCGACGGCAAGCGCTCATGGAGCACGGTGGGAGTGTCCAGCAATGTGATTGAGGCCAGTTGGCAAGCGCTTGTCGACTCGATGGAATACAAGCTCCATAAGGACAACGTAAAACCGCGGGCCGCCGCGCGGGCATCTCTGAACAGCACCGGCAAGGGCAGCGCCCATACTCGGTCGGTGCGGGGCAGGGCGTCGGGCGCGTAGCGAGAGCAGCCTGTTGCGCGCGGGCTTCAACGATGGGATTCATCAGCCGCTTGCGTGAGGACATTGGAACAGTCTTCGACTGCGACCCGGCGGCGCGCAGCGTGCTCGAGGTCGTGCTGACCTATCCCGGCCTTCACGCGATTTGGCTTCATCGGCTGGCTCATTGGCTCTGGACGCATCAGTTGAAGCTTTTAGGGCGGATAGCGAGTGAACTGGGCCGGTTTCTGACCGGGGTCGAGATACATCCGGGCGCGCAGCTCGGACGCCGGGTCTTCATCGACCACGGTATGGGCGTGGTCGTCGGCGAGACGGCGGAGGTCGGCGATGACGTGCTCATCTACCAGGGTGTCACGCTGGGTGGCACAAGTCTCAAGAAGGAAAAGCGCCATCCGACGATCGAGGACCACGTTATGATCAGCGCGGGCGCCTCGGTCATCGGCCCCGTCAGGATCGGACATGGAAGCCGGATAGGTGCGGGCGCGGTGGTCGTGACCTCAGCGCCGCCGTATTCGACGATCGTGGGTATTCCGGGAAGGATCATCGAGGGCGAGAGCACGCGCCAGGATGTGATGGAGCTGGAGCATGCGCGGCTTCCCGACCCGGTCGCGCGTGCGATGAACAGTATCGTCGAGCGATTGAACAGCCTGGGGGCGCGGATCGGAGACATCGAGGAGCGCCAGAATTGCCTCGACGAGAAGCTCGGGATTGGCAGCCCGGCTGGCTCAGCTTCCGCCAACCGGCCGGACAAGGAACCCTGAGTTTTCGCCGCGACCGTTGCCGCCGCGCAAGCCGCTGCGCTTTAAGCCGATGAGGCGCATCTATCTCGACCATAATGCCGGATCTCCGCTTCGCCCCGAAGTCGTGCGTGCGCTTGAGGAGTTAGCGGCCGGCAACTGTGGCAACCCGTCGTCGATCCACATGAGCGGCCAGCGGGCGCGGCGCGAGCTCGAGCGCGCGCGTGAAGCGGTGGCGTGCGCGGTAGGAGCCAAGCCTTCGCAGATAGTCTTTACCAGCGGAGGAACCGAAGCCAACAACCTCGCTATTCTCGGCGCCGTCAGGGGCCGCGGCTGTCGGCGGGTCGTAAGCTCCGCCGTGGAACATTCGTCCGTTCTAGCACCGCTCGCCCAACTCAAACGCGAGGGTTTAGAAGCAGTCCTCCTTGCTTGCGACAGCGAGGGCCGGATCTCTGCCTCGGATCTGAGGCTTGCGCTCGGCAGTGCAACCGCGCTGGTGACGATCGGACTTGCCAACTCCGAAGTCGGTACCTTGCAGGATATCGCCGCCCTTGGCGCCTCCGTCAGGCAGCACGACGCGCTTTTTCATATCGACGCCGCCCAGGCTTTGGGCCGGGTTGCGCTTGATGTCGGAACGCTTGGGTGCGACCTGATGACCCTCAGCGGACATAAGGTCGGTGCGCCTGCCGGGATCGGCGCGCTTTACGTCCGCGACCGGTCCATCGTCGAGCCGATTATGCTCGGCGGTCCGCAGGAGCAAGGGCTTCGCGCCGGCACTCAAAATCTAAGCGGTGCCGTCGGCTTTGGCGTCGCGATTCGGACGGCAACCAAGTTGCTAGCCGAAGAGGCTGGCAGGATGGGTTTTTTGGCAGAGCGCCTGTGGGAACGGCTGCGGGAGGAGATCCCCGGACTGCGCCGCAACGGAAGCCAGTTGGCGCGTATCCCTAATACGCTTAATCTGACCTTCCCCGCAGTCGAAGGCGAAACGATGCTTATCGCGCTCGACTTGGCGGGCGTGGAGGTCTCGATGGGGTCGGCGTGCGCCGCTGGAGCCGTCGAGCCGTCGCACGTACTGCTTGCGATGGGCCGCAGCCGGCATGAGGCGCGCAGTTCACTAAGGCTGAGCCTGGGATGGAGCAGCACGGCCGAGGAGATCGGCGAGGCGGCTGCGCGAATCGTCGGCGTATGGCGCCGCGTGGCGCAGGCCGAACCCGCGGGGGTGCGTGAGGCTGCACAGTGAATCGTCGGCGCGTGCTGGTGGCGATGTCGGGCGGCGTGGACAGCTCTGTCGCCGCGGCGCTCCTCAAGGAAGACGGGTACGACGTGGTGGGCGTAGCGATGCGCCTGGCGCCGGATGCGGAGCAGAAGAGCCGTCCTGTGTCCGGAGGAAGTTGCTGTTCGGCAGACGATTTCGAAGACGCCCGGCGTGTCGCGGAGCGGCTTGAGTTTCCCTTTTACGTAGTCGATTTGCGCGCCGATTTCGAGGCGCGCGTGATACGAAACTTTGTCTCCGAATACCTGAAAGGCCGCACTCCAAATCCGTGCGTGCTGTGCAATCGCGAGATCAAGTTTGACCGCCTATGGGAAAGGGCACGCGCACTTGAGGCAGACTGCGTAGCGACCGGACATTACGCGAGGATAGCGTCGGAAGCGCGGGGCCGATTCCATCTTCTGCGCGCCCGCGACGGCGCCAAAGACCAGTCGTATTTCCTCTTCAGCCTGACCCAGACGGAACTTGCCCGCACTCTGTTTCCGCTGGGCGAGATGACCAAGGCCGAGGTCAGGGCGAAAGCCCGAGAGCTTGGCCTGGCCAACGCTGAAAAGCGCGACAGCCAGGAGATCTGCTTTGTGCCCGAAGGCAATTACGCGGCCGCGGTGGAGCGGATGTGTGACGCGGCGCATATTCGTCCCGGCAAGATCGTTGCTCCAGACGGAACCGTGTGCGGATCGCATCCGGGGATTCATCACTTCACCGTAGGGCAGCGCCGCGGCCTGGGCGTGGCCGCGCGCGAACCGCTTTACGTTCGCGAAATTCGCTCGGAAAGCGCCGAAGTGGTCGTCGCCGGGCGCGCGCTGCTCGGCGCAGGCGGCTTGGTGCTCGAATCCTTAAGCATGGTAGACCCAAGCCCGTTCCGCCTGGGGACGCTTAACGCCGAGGTCAAGATCCGCTACCGTCACGCCCCGGTTGGCGCTACGATTTCGACCTTGTCCGGCGGGCGCGCCAAAGTGGTTTTCCGCAACCATGGGCCGGCCGTCACCCCTGGACAAGCATGTGTGATTTACTGCGGCGAAGAAGTGCTCGGCGGTGGATTCATCCAACGGGCGCTGTAAACGGATTTGGCGATGCGATTCGCGATAACCACGCTCGGTTGCAAGGTTAATCAGTACGATTCGGCGGCGATCGCGGCGCGGCTTGCTGCGCATGGCCTTGAGCAGTGCAGCTTCGACGAGGTTGCCGACGTCTACCTGGTCAACACCTGCACCGTTACAGGACGCGCGGACGCCGAAAGTCTGCGTCTGGCCCGGCGGGCGAGGCGGCTTAACCCCGGCGCGCGGGTGGTAATGACCGGTTGCCTGGCGCAGGCCAACCCGGCAGTGCTGGCGCGAACGCACGAGGTGGACGCTGTTGTTGGGATCGGCCGGCCAGGCGATCTTGAGCGCGCCGTAACCGAAGGCTTGCCTGAGCGCGTTGCGGTGTCGAATCTGCGCAAGGAGCGTGCCCCTATCGATTCGTTCGCTGTGGTGCTGCCGGGACAGACGCGGGCGTTTCTGAAAGTTCAGGAGGGATGCGACCAGTTCTGCAGCTTTTGCGTCGTGCCGCTTTCGCGCGGCATGTCGCGAAGCGTGGCGCCGCGAAGCGTTTTGGAGGCTGTCGAGGAGCTGGCGGCGCGCGGTTTCAAGGAAGTTACGCTCTCGGGAGTTCACCTGGGCGGCTACGGTCGGGATCTCGATCCGCCGGTCGAGCTTGCCGGCCTGCTTGAGATGCTTGCAGAACGCTCGCCCATCAGCCGCATTCGCATC
>JAJYVB010000130.1 GCA_021792265.1 Deltaproteobacteria bacterium
GACCGACTTTGTTTGTTGCCTTGCCTCTTAATTCTTATTTAAAGATCTAAATTCTTAGAACGTAGTAGTAGATGCTGGGGATATGTGAGTTGAGGTCCTATCTCCCCGAAAACAAAAGACAATCTCGTGGGGATAAACTGTTGGCTGTCGGCGGCTTCAATCCCCATCTTTGGAACTGCGCGCGAGGTTTCACACAACGAAGCCCCGCTTTCAAGAAGTCTTCCACAGGACATCCCGAACTTATGCCGCACGGCTGTGGTTCTCCGCTTTTAGCTCGCGTGCAATTTTTTCGATTGATATCCGGAACGCGGCGTCGCTGGCAACCCGGCGCGCAATCAAGTTGTAGGCGTGGATTACCGTCGAATGATCGCGGCCGAAGTGCTCGCCGATGACCGGAAACGAGCTTTCGGTAAGCTTGCGGCAAAGATACATCGCCACCTGGCGGCAGAAGGCGATGTGCTGCGTGCGCCGCTTCGACTTTAAGTCCGAGATTCGGATATGGAAATAGTCGGCTACCGCGTTCTGGATCGCCTCAATTCCCGGACGTACGGTCCCCTGGTGGATTAGGTCGTTAAGCGCTTGCCGGGCGAATTCCAAGGTGATCGCTGAGGAATTGAGCGAGGCGACCGCTGCCAGCCGCGTCAGGCATCCTTCGAGCTCGCGCACGTTGGATGAAACGTTCTGCGCAATGTAAAGGGCAACCTCCTGCGAAATCTGGAGGCCATCGAGAGCGGCCTTCTTCTCAATGATCGCAACCCGCGTCTCAAGATCGGGCGGCTGGATGTGAGCGATAAGCCCCGACTCGAAACGGTTGCGCAACCGTTCTTCGAGCTCGGGTATCTCGCGAGGCATTTTGTCGGACGTCAGCACGATCTGATGGCGGTCGCTGTGCAGCGAGTTGAAGGTGTGGAAGAATTCTTCCTGGGTGCGCTCGCGCCCGGCCAGAAATTGAACGTCGTCGAGCAATAAGGCGTCAACCCGGCGAAATTTCTCCTTAAATTCGGTCATCCGGTCGCGCCGGAGCGAGCTGATCAGCTCGTTCATGAACTCCTCTGCCGGCATGAACAGCACGCGGCGCGGACGTCCGGAAGTATTGTTGGCCAACAAATGGTGGCCGATAGCATTGACAAGGTGGGTTTTGCCTAATCCAACCCCGCCGTAAATCAGAAGGGGATTGTACTTTTCGCCCGGCTGGGCGGCAACCGCGTGGGCTGCCGCGTGAGCGAACCTGTTACTTGTGCCAACGACGAACTCGTCAAAAGTATAACGCTGGTTGAGTTGCTGCTGGCTCTCCCGGCGCACCGGTCGGGAAACGGTTGCCTCGGCTTCGGCGCACGAGGTTGAACGTGGTCGGCCGGTAACCTTCTCGCGATTAAAGACAAGCTTAAGTTCGACCGATTCGCCCGCTTCGGTAGACAGAGCTTCCGACATCAGCTTGCCGTAACGGTCTTTAACCCAGTCACGAAAAAACTGGTTGGGGGCCTCCAGCGTCACGGTTTTACCGGCGAAGCCTCTGCAACTCAGCGGGGCGAACCAGGTCTCGAAAACCACCGGACCCACCTGCTCGCGAATCCGTTGGGATGCCTTCTGCCAATAAGCGTCCATCTGTTCCCCTCCGAGGAGCGAGGCCACGCGGTGGCTCAATCCTCGACAGATCGGCCAAGCGGCCAACGATCAATTACGAACAAGCTTATCCACAATTGTGGATAACACCTTTACTCCTTGTACGGAGTGTTCAATGCACAGCCGCAGGCTGGATTATTAACTAGTCCCTTGGATAATTAGCCCCGACGACAGGCTCCCATGCAGCTTAACGCGATTGCCCAACACACGCCCTTGCCAGCCCCGACCATCATCGCGCAGCATGCGAAAATTGTTTCGACCAAGCCCCGCTCGGAGTCTACGATTTCCTGCGTCCCAACCTTGATAGATGGTTTCATGGTGACAGACAAGCGCTAAGATGTGGCATCGGCGAAAGTTCGTGATTTCATTCGCGAAATGTGGCGTTGCGAATCGCAACAGCGGAGCGCTCGGTAATCGTTTTTCAGTGCCGCACCTGACGTTGGCTCTCAGAGCCAACGTCAGGAACATGTGCTGAAGGTTCTTCTTGCCCTGAATGCAGGCAATACGCAACGATCGTTTTCTCAAGGAACAATGCTGACAAAAAAAAATTCGCTCGCGCTAACTTCCCGCGGCGCTCGCGTGATCCCTGGCGCAGTGAACTCGCCCGTGCGCGCCTGGCGCGCCGTTGATGACACTGCGCTATTTGTTCAGCACGCCTCGGGCGCCACGATTTCCGATGTTGACGGCAACACGTTCATCGACTTCGTCGGTTCTTATGGGCCGGCCATCCTCGGCCACGCCGATTCCAGGGTCGTCTCGGCGATCGCCGAGCAGGCACGCTTCGGCTTGTCCTTTGGTGCGCCAACCGAACTCGAAGTCCTGCTTGCCGAGCGAATTGCGGCGGCGATTACGGCTGCAGAAAAAGTGCGCCTGGTCAGCTCCGGCACTGAGGCGGGAATGACCGCGCTCAGGATCGCGCGAGCTGCCACGGGGCGCCCGGCAATCATCAAGTTCGACGGCTGCTACCATGGCCACAGCGACTCGTTACTGGTAAAAGCGGGCTCCGGCGCAATGACGCTCGCGGTACCGGGAAGCGCCGGGGTTGCGGAGGCGGTCGTGGCAACGACCAAAATCGCACGCTATAACTCACTCGAGACGGTCGAAGCTCATTTCGACTCTTCGCCTGGCCAGGTAGCGGCAGTGATCGTCGAGCCGGTCGCCGCCAATATGGGGGTGGTACTACCGGCCCCCGGCTTTTTGCGTAAACTCGGCGAACTGGCGCATCGCCATGGTGCGCTGCTGATCGCTGACGAAGTTATAACGGGGTTTCGTCTGTGCTTTGGCGCCGCCTCGGAGCTGTTTGGAGTCGAACCCGACTTGGTGATGCTGGGCAAGGTGATTGGTGGCGGAATGCCGATAGGGGCGGTGGCCGGAAAGCGCGAACTGATGGATCTGCTGGCACCCGACGGGCCGGTTTACCAGGCGGGGACGCTTTCGGGAAATCCGCTGTCCGTGCGAGCTGGCCTCCGGACCCTCGAGGTTCTCGCGGAACCGGGAACGTACGAGCGTCTGGAGTCGGCTGGACAGCGGCTGGAAAATGGTCTGCGATCATCCTTGATGGAGGCAGGAGTGCGGGGGTGCATCAATCGATCCGGCTCTCTCCTAACGCTGTTTTTTGGCGTCGAGCGCGTGGCCGACGCGGACGAGGCCCGCGCGGCTGACACAGCAGCTTTCGCGCGCTTTTTCCACGGCATGCTGCAGCGAGGTATTTACCTGCCACCCTCGCAGTTCGAGGCCCTGTTTGTCTCGCTCGCCCACAGCGATGCAGACCTTGACCGCACGATTGAAGCGGCGCGAGACTCTCTGTAGGCGTTTACGTCACGATGATGCGCGGATAATCCCACCACGAACGGCCAACTACGATGCTTTCGATTCCAACTGCCCGTTATGCCCGCTACGCCGGCGTCGCTATCGAGTTCACGTCGCCGATCATCGGCGGAGCGATTCTCGGCCATTACCTCGATGTTTATTTCAAGACCGAGCCCTACCTGACGCTAATCGCCTTGATGCTGGGCGTGTTCGCCGGCTTCTATCGATTGGTGGTTGTGCTGCGCGATCTAATCCAAGGCGAGAGCAGCAAGCGGTGAAATCTGCGTCCGCGCTTCCCACCATCGGTGGGATCCAGATGATCACCGCTGCGCTTACGGTCTCAGTGTCCGCGGGCTTTTACATAGAGGGGGCGTCCGCGCGCTCAATCGGCGTGGTCGTGGGTGGAGCGCTGATTATGCTTAATCTGTGGGCGCTCGCGGGCCTGGGCCGGCTTCTGATTGCGGCCAGCGGTGGCGCTTCCAGCGGCAAACTTGCCGTGCTCTTAGCTCCCTTAAAGTTGCTCGTTTTATTGGCTTTAGTATATCTTATCCTGGTTCGGACCAAGGTCGATACGGTTGGGTTCGCCGTGGGGGTTTCGACGCAGCTTGCGGCAATCCTGTTCGAAACCGGGCGGGCGTGGGTGAAAACGCTGCCAAGCGGCCAGGGCCAACTAGATAAGGGAACTTGAGGGATCGTGCAGTCAGTCAACTTTCTTGAACTCGTAGGCCGAGGGAAAGTCCCGGTCGTACTTGTCGGCACGTGGCTCGTTATGGCCTTGCTGCTGGCATTCGGGTACGTGGCTCGCCGGTCGTTGGCGATGGCTTCCGATCCCACGGTGCCCGACGAGGGCATTACGCTGCGCTCGTTCGCCGAGGCTATCGTCGAGTGGCTCGACGGCTTCGTGCATGACGTGCTCGAGGCCCACGATACGCGGTCCTACGTGCCGTTCTTTGGGAGCCTCTTTCTGTTCATTCTGACTGCGAACCTCCTCGGTCTTATTCCCGGCCTGGAACCTCCGACCGGCGATTCCGATCTTACTTTCGCCTTGGGGATTACTTGCTTCGTCTACTATCTGTACCAGGGGATGCGTGCTCAAGGTGCGGCGCGTTACCTGAAAAGTTTCCTGGGACCGGTTCTGTTTCTGGCGCCGCTGATGCTGCCGATCGAGATCGCCGACAATCTTTTTCGCCCATTTTCGCTTGGCGTTCGACTTGCGGCCAACATGTTTGCCGACCACACGCTGTTGGGGATTTTCACTGGCTTGACCAGGCTGGTGTTTCCGGTTGCTTTTTACGCGCTTGGCATGATCGTTTGCACCGTCCAGGCGCTGGTATTCCTTATCCTCGCACTCAGCTATGTTCGGATGGCGCAAAGCGGAGGGCATTAAGCAGGCTGGCGAAGTGCCCGCGCGCGAAGAAGCGCTCGAGCCCGCCCGTCACCGTTTCATCGCGAGCTAATAAACTTCCGGCGCAGCCGCTTCGGCCTGGATTTCCGCTCCGGCAGGGAACAGAGAGCCGCAGGTGCAAAAGTTTTAAGCGGTGGCTGGGAAGAGAGCCAAGGAGGAGAGAGGGCAACATGGTTCGACGGGTTTACGGGATGCTGGGTGTGGCGCTCGGCCTCGTGATCGCTTCGCCGGCGCTCGCGATGGCGCAGCAGGCGGCTACCGCTGGAGGGGGATCGCTTGCCGGTGGATTGATTGGGCTGGGAGCGGGGCTGGGCCTCGGGATTGCCGCTTTCGGATGCGGAATGGGACAGGGAAGGCTTGCCGGTTCGGCGATGGAGTCCATCGGCCGTAACCCGAACAGCACCGGGCAGCTCTTTGTTCCGATGATTATCGGTCTCGCCTTTATCGAATCGCTCACACTGTACACGCTGGTTATCGCGTTCTTCCTGCTCGCTAAGGTCTGACCGGAACTCCGGTCCGGCGATGGCGAAACCTCACGGCGAGGCCTGGGCGCGGGCCTCGCCGGTTTGTGCGCGGCTGCCCAAACGCCGGCGTGCGCGGTCCGCGCGCTCCTAAACAAACCGACTCAGCTTTATGGACCGCGCTTGGCGCGGTTTAGGACCTCGAAGGGGGCTCGCCGCCGCTCGCGCCGGAGCAGTACGTACATCGCGCCGCCGCCTCCGTCCACCTGCCGCGCCGTGGCGAAGGCGAGCACATGGCCTGAGAGCGATCCGTGCGAAAGCCAGCCGACGACTGCGCGTTTTAGCACCGGTTCTCCGCCCGGCGATCGAAGACCGCGGCCATGCACCACCAGGACGCTTCTCCGTCCCTTGCGTGCCGCCTCACGTACAAAAGCCGAAAGCGCCTCCTTGGCGTCACCGCGCGTCATCCCGTGAAGATCCAAATGGGCCTGAACCGTGAACCTGCCGTGGCGCAGGTCGCTTACAAGCCGCCGGTCGAGGCCGACGCGCGCTCCTTCGATGTACTCCTCGCTTTCGACCAGCTCGAACGGCTCGTTACCTGAGACCAGGTCGTAAAGCTGGGCCAGCACCTCGGCCTCCTCGCTCATGACCCGGCGGCGAAATGCAGGTTCGGCGAAAATTCGCGCTGGCCCCCGTGCGTCAAGCGGGCGAACGCCCTCCAGAGCGGCACGTAAGAGTGCGCCGTCGTCCGGTGTGGGCGTCTGCGCGGCAGGCAATGGTTTGTCGCTGGCACGTGCGGCTGGCTTGGCAGCGAAAGCTTCGGCTTGCGCAGCAGATCGCCGCTCCTTCATCAGTTTTTGTAGAGTGCGAAAAGGTGAATCGAAAACCCGCTCGGGTCCAGCCTTGGTTCGCGGCTCTTGGCCGTGTTTTTTTCGACGATCCACCTGACTGCACCCCACAAACCGTAGACGCCTGATGAGCAATTGATAGGATAACTCATGAGCGGGTTGTTACGGGAGCGAATCTCCACGCCAGCCCGCGACAGTCTGAGTACGGTCATAGGTTGGCGCACCCTGGTGAAGTCGCGAACGGGCGCGAAAACGGACCTTCGGTAATCGCTTATCCAAACCACTTAAGCGGAGGTTCTTACGATGCGCAAGGCGATACTGGTAGTTGGCGGCGTTCTGGGAGCGATCGTGATCGTGGTGATTGCGCTGGGGGTCTACGCAGTGATGAACCTCGGCGCAATTGTCCAGGCGAACCGTGGCCTCATATTGACTCGTGCGAGCGACGCGCTGGGCCGGAAATTCGACGTCGCGCAGATCAGCGCGAGTCTCGGTTGGGGCGCGATGGTCGACCTGCGCAGCGTAACGATCGCCGATGACCCAAGCTTCTCCAAGGAGCCGTTTCTAACCGCTTCGGACATCTACGTACGGGTCGCCTTCATACCGCTTCTCTTCAAGCAAGTCGAAATTACGAAGCTCTCCGTAAGCCAGCCGGACCTGCAGATTATCCGCAATCGCGAGGGCGTGTTGAACGTCTCAAGCCTGGGCAAAAAGACTGGCGCGGCGCCTGCTCCGGCCGGGTCGCAGCAACCCCAGCCACCGGCGGCTGAAGGCACAAGCAAAAAGCCGGAAAAGGCTGGCCAACAGGCTCCGGGTTCTCCGATGCTGGAGGCAAAAGGAGCACAGCCGGCGAAGAAAGCCGGAGCGATCGCAATGCTGTCGGTTAGAAGCCTGGCGGTCGATGAGGGAACGATCCGCTACCGCGACCTGGCCTCCAGCCAGCCGCCCATAGCAGTACGCTCGATCAATCTCGCCGTAGAAAACTTCAGCGTGAATTCGCCTTTTTCAGTTGCACTCTCGATGGCGGCGCTCGGCACCGAGCCTAACCTGAAAGTCGAGGCGACGGTCGGGCCGCTAGCCCACGCCGGGAAGATCGATTATGCCGCGTTCCCGATCACGGGGACGATCACAGTCGGGCCGGTTTCAATGGCCGCGCTTTCGGCATTGCCGACGCTCAAAGCGAAGGTTCCCAAGGCTCTCGTCGCAGAAGGTCCGTTGGGCGCGATTGCGACCATTGCCGGAACGCCCCAGCATTTGACGCTTGGACTGAAGGCCGATCTAACGTCCAACCATCTCGGCTACCAGGGCGTTTTTGACAAACCTGCCGGAACCCAGCTCACGCTTTCGGCCAAGGCGCAGCGTCAAAACAACGTGGTCCAGCTCAACACCGCGGACCTCGCGCTTGCTGGCCTCAAGCTAGGGGTGGCCGACGTGAAGCCGCAAAGCGGCGCCATTTCGGCGCGCCTTGACACAAACCGCTTTGACCTTGCCCCGCTTGCAGCACTCGTCACGGCGCTGGCAAAGTACCAGACTTCCGGGAGCGCCGAGCTTCACGGCACGGTTAGCGCGAGCAAGGATAATCCCGCCTTCAACGGAACGTTTGCTCTTCACCAGGTTTCGCTGACGCTGCCGGGCGCCAAGGTAGCGGCCGTTAGTGGGCTTGACGGTAGCTTTCGAATGACAGGCACGGCGGGCGAACTCGGTCCGCTCAATTTCAAGCTTGGAACAAGCCCGGCCCATCTCCTGGTCAAGCTTAGCTCGTTGAAGCCGCTTGCGGCCGCCTATCAGTTTGGCGCTACCGACTTGAAGCCGGGTGAATTTACCAAAAGCCTGGGAGCCAGCGACGAAATAAAGCAGCTTTCACTGAGCGGCGATGCCTCCGGGGCGCTTTCCGACCCGCGCATCACGCTCAACTCGCAGTCGTCGTCAGGCTCGCTAAAAAACGCCGCCTACAGCAGCTTCGCGCTCAAGGCACAATGGAACAAGCCACGGCTGGATATCGCGTCGCTCGGCTTGAACGCATTCACCGGGACGCTGAGCGCGAACGGCAACGCTGAAGCCAGCAAGCCGCCAGCCTTTAACCTCACCCTGGGCCTGAACCATATCGACCTGCAACAGGTGCTGGTCTCTCAGCATGCGAAAGCAGCCGACATGGTGCGCGGATTGGCGACCGGCAACGTCCAGGTTGCCGGTCGCGGGGCGAACTTCCAGGCTATGAAGCCGACGCTCAACGGCAAAGGAGCCCTCAAGGTAGCAAATGGAAAGTTGCTGGGGGTGAACGTCGTTGCGCAGGCCTTGGGAAAAGTTCAAGGTCTGCCTGGGATTGGAGCTCTTTTGCCGGCCGGCGTTATCGCCAACCATCCAGAGCTGTTCAAGAATCCGAACACGGATATCGACTCCGCGAGCCTTACCTTCACGCTTGGTCAGGCGGCCCAAGGCGCGGCATCCGACGTAGGCGCGAAGGACCGTCTCAAGTTCGCGCTTGGCGGGCCGCGGCTTACGACCCACGATCTGAAAGTGCTCGCACCAGATTACCAGTTAAACGGCGATGGATGGTTCGACCTCGACCAGAATATCGACATGCAGGCTCAGATCATGCTCTCAGCGGCGCTGAGCAAGGAGATTGTCGCGCAAAAGAAAAGCGTCGCTTACCTGACCGACAGCGGCGGGCGGGTGATCGTGCCGCTGCGGATATGGGGCACGCTTCCCAAGCCGACAGTAGCACCTGACGTAGCACTGCTCGCCAAGCGGGCGGCCTCGCGCGCAATCGAGAGCAAGGGGCAGAAGTTCATGGGAAAAATGCTCGGCAAGACCCCGCTGG